>JAEKLQ010000049.1 GCA_019509785.1 Fibrobacterota bacterium
GGTCCGGGCGTACGTCGCGGATGAGGTTCACGTTCTGGTAGATCGCATCCGCGGTGCCCATATACCAGGAATTGCCGATGCGCATCTGCGCCGGCACCAGATCGACGTATTGGTCGAGGTTCCGGTTCAGGTCCCAGGCCTGGGAGACGTGCCGGTTGAGGGAGTCGGATTTGAATTGGGTCAGGACCTTGATCTGGTAGAATCCCGAATTCACGAAATTATTGAGGACGAAGTCGATGACCCGGTATTTTCCCGCGAAGTGGACGGCCGGTTTGGCGCGATCATTGGTAAGGGGCTGGAGCCGGGAGCCTTGGCCCCCGGCCAAAATCATCGCCAATAGGTTTTCCATGTTCCTTCCGACCTCGGGGTGGGTTAGGGGAGGCTAAAAGCCGTTTTTAGTGCGGCTGAAAATAGGATTTACGCGGATTTTACGCAAGCATTTGGATACATTAAGGAGGATGGAAGCCAGGATAAGCGGGGCGGAGTTCGGCGCGGGCAGCGAAAAAAAGAGGCGCTTCCCGGTAGAAGCGCCTCTTCGCCGCGACATTGGCTGTTGCGGCATTCAGATGGTAGTGCGTAGGGGAGTTGAACCCCTGCTTCCGCCGTGAGAGGGCAGCGTCCTAACCACTAGACGAACACACCAAGGGTTGTAAAGATAATAAATAAGTTTCGAATCACCATATCGGGTTACTACTTTTTTGAGCCGTTTGCGGGAATTCAAGCATCAATGTTCTTAATCCACTCGCGCTTTTTCGGACGCGCGGAAAGGGATGCTTTGGGCGGGACGGAGGGCACGCGGTGAGGGGACCAGCATCTATGCGGAATGTGTTTTTTGGTTTGGCCTTTGCCGTTCTCGTTCGATCGGTATGGTCCGATTGCTCCGATACCACCATCGTCCTGAAATCCAGTTCGGATTTCACTTCTGGAACTGGGGCTGCCGGAAGCGCAGTCTACAATCCCGCTGCCCTGAACGCGATGATCCATGGCTGCGTCGCGGGGAGCATGACGGTCCATCTCAACATCGACGCCACGGAATCCGGTAAGACGAAGGACACCGTAAAGCTATCCGGGCCCATCCTGATCGGCGGGCGAGTGGGGAAGACCACTTCCTTGAACATGGATCGTCCCGCTACGGTTCCCGCCACGACCCTGGACGATATGTTCACTTTCACCGAGGGCTCCACTACCAATGCTTCGCTCTTATTCGATTCCGCGGGAAATACCCTGGTTCTTTCCCGTACGGCCTTCGCCCGGAAAAACCTGACCTCGGATAGCAGCACCGTCAATGTCATGGCCGATGGCAGTACCGTCACGGGTTGCCATTTCTGGATGGCGGATAAGGATGGGCTCTCGCCGCGCGCCGCGCTCTTGAACATCGGGGCAAGTTCGGTATTGGTGGAACGCTCGCTATTCCGGGCCCCGCCGACCGTGAACGGTTATGCCCGGGCCATCCGCTGGGTCGGGACCTTCAGCAAGCTGGAAGCCCGCGCCAACGTGTTTTTCGGCACGGGGCTTTTGCTGAACACGAACGGGCCATTCCATGTGATCGCCAATACCTTCGCCGGTTCCCGCAACCAATACAATCCGATTATCATCGGGGGCAGCATCGGGACTGCATTCAACAATGCCGTCATCATGCATAATCTTTTCGCGCTGAAGGTCGATACTATCGCACCCATCGTTTTCAATTCCCCTCCTTCCGCGGTCGCGACGGACAGCATTCTCAGGAATGCCTGGACGCAAGGGAAGCCCAGTCCCGCATTGGCCGTAACGGAACCCACTACCGTGGGAGTAACGATCAGGGGGGCCACAGGCGGGAACGTGAACGTGGCGCTGCCCCGGGGATTTTCCAATTACGGCCCTAATGCCGGGGACGTGAAGGATTACCCTCTGACCGAGCTCCGCACCGATTCCACCTTGTCCCGCAAGAGTCCCGACTTCGGAAAGATCTACCGCGTGTTCCTCACGGGATCCTGGGCCGGCAGCCCGGTTGCGATGAACGATATCTCCACCATCGCCACGAAAATGTATTTCACCGTCCCCTCATTCGCGCCCTTCGTTGGGGGCAAAACCTGGCTGGCCAATGTCAAGGTGGGCGCCTTCGTGGATCAGGATACCATCACCATCCCCAGTCCCCTGAAGGCCGGGGCGCAAGGCGCAAGTTTGAAAATCCAACCGGACTCTTCCGGCTCCGATAAGGCGAAGATCACCGTGGTCGATTTCGACCAGGACTACTACAAGCAGCTTCTCCTTCCCGAGAATGCGTACTTCTTCTTCAGCAACACCCTCGCCAAGTTGACTGCCACCAACGATACGACTGCCTTGATAGCCTCCGTGGGCCAGCCCCAGCGCAAGCAATGGACCGGATTCGATAACATCCTCACCGTGCCTAGGGAGGTGCGCAACGGTCCCAACGTGGATATTTACGTCAAGATGCTCCATTTCCGGGGGAGTTTCATGGCTGCCGTACAATCGAACGCTGCCATCGCGACCCTCTCCAACTTCCCGGGATTCCCGGCCAACGATCTCACCCTCAGCATCGTCGGCAGCAATAGCCTGAATAAAACCGTTGACCTGAAGGTGACGAGGCAAACGGAGGCGATCGACAGCATCCGCATCTTGACCCTGAATGAAGGGGGTCAAGTGCTGTTGAGCAAAAGCTTCGTTGTCCCCCTCAATAGCGTGAGCATCTCACCGACCATTACCGTGCCCGATAAGGGCCGATATTTCTTCCAGGCGGTTCCCGTGGCTTCGATCGGCGGGGGGGTCTTCAAGGCGGGGTCGCCCACGCTTACTTCGGCCGGGGTGGATATCGGCCTGACCACCAGCGATTCGGTTTACGTGACCTATACGGCTACCTGCCCCGGCGCCGACGGGACCATAGCGAAACCTTATTGCCTTATCGACTCCGCCCTCAAGGTGGTGGCCGCCAAAAGCGCCAGTACCATCATCATCAGCAATGGGACCATTCCCATGACGGATATCACCATCGATTCCGTTCTGGCTCCGGGCTCTTCCAATATCACCATCACCGCATTGCCCCCCGCCGCAGGCCACATCGATGACAATCGCCCCGTCTTCCTGGGCGACAAGAAGGACGCCTTGACCATCGCGCGCAGAAACGTCACCTTGCGCGGATTCTTGATCGAGCAGCCCGCTGCCGGCGTCAAGGCCGGCTTGGCGGTGAATGCGGGCGGCTGCCTGATCGACGGCAACATCTTCCGGGCCCATACCATAGGTTCGGTGGAGGCGCCGGCCATCACGGTGGCGGTCGGCTCGACCGCGGACGTGCGCATCATCAATAACGTGGTCTGGGGGTTCGCCAAAGGCGTCCAATTGTCCTCCTCGAGCACTCCCAACCTGAAAATCATGTTCAATTCTTTCGTTGCCGATACCGCCATCAATAAAACGCCGACTTCGGGAATATCCACTTCGAGTTCGGATGACGTGGCCGCCGTAGTGGCCGATAACTTTTTCTCCGGCTTGACCGATCCCATAGATGCCAGCCTCGCGCTTAAGCATCCGGTCCTGGACCACAACGTTTATACGGCCGGAGTGAATCTCCACAACTTGTCCGAAAGCGGCGGGCTGGGGGCATCTAGCCCCGTTCGTTCCAGCGACATTACGGCCAGTTGGACAACCAAGTACGCCACGGCCATCAGCCAAGCCTTGCGCTTCGTGGTGGAGTGCAGTTCCCTAGCTCCATGCAATCCTCTTTACGGCGGCAGTTCGGCCAACGATTACAGCGTCAGCGTTACCACCGATGCCTTCGCGCAGGTTCGCAAGAACCGAAAGGACGTGGGCGCTTACGAGTATCCGCCGGCCCCATCCGCGGTGATGGGGGTGGTGGAAATCCATCCCACCCTGGTCCAGGGTACTTTCCGGCAAATCGGCTTCACGGTCAGCGGGAAAAGCTTTGATCCCGATCCGCAAGAGACAGATTCGGTTCAGGTGTTCTGGTTAACTTCCGACGTAACCGGTAGCATAGACGCGAACCTGACCCCCGTCCCTTCCGCGCAGCATAAGAAATATCCCATCTCCAAGCTCGTTTCGGGCAATATTACGGACACGGCCGATGGCATCCAAGAATTGAAGAAGTATTGGTTCTATGCGGCCTTGAGCCGGTACAGCTCGGGCCGGGCGATGGGCTATGCGTATTCCGATACCATTACCTCGAAGCCCAACGTACAGGATACGGACTGCAATTTCAGCGAATCCAAAACGGCTTGCCCCAGCGAGACCGGCATCTTCGGCGTGGACTCCGGCGCTTGGAAGGGGAAATTCGAGACCACCGTGCTGCTCACGCAGGCGACGGATTCGGGACTGGTGAAGGTACCGCGATTCATCACCGTGACGAATCTGAACCAATACGGCTTGGACCTGACCTCGCCCCTGCCGATGTTCTACTTGGACGCATCGGTCAAAACCCTGGGCGCCGCGAATTCCAAGCAAAAGCTGACTTGGGAAGTACAGTTGTATTTCAACCCCGAACTCTCCGGACTGGACTTGTTCCTTCTGCCCTCCGACGCCTCCGGAAAGCCGACCCTGGTACCGGATTGGTACATCAAGCCGTTGGGAGGGGGGAAGTTCAGCATCAATTTCGAGTCCACCGTCAACGGCCCCCAGGTCTACGCCTTCGGCAAAGTGCAAGCCGCGCCGGGAACGGTATCCCAAAGCGATGCTCAACTGCCGATTTATGATTTCAATACGATGCGCGATTCGGCCTCTCACGTTACCATCCATATCAAAGGCGCTGGTTTCAAAACCGCCAATCCATTGGTCCTGATCAGCGCCATCCCTGCCGGCGGCACGGTTTACGTCCCGGCCGGGAGCAGGGTGCCCAAGGTTATTTCCGCGAGCTATCCCATCAAAACCGTCGTCGCCAGTTCGGGTTATTCGAATCTGGATCCCTCCCTGCGGATGACGCGGCTGCACGATCTTTATATGAAGGCCTTTGCCGCCGAAGCCGCGGATGTTTCGACTGGAGCAAAGAAGCCGTTCCTGCTCGATTCGGTCTCGGCGGCGGATTTTCCGGGAGCCGTCGACACCCTTTCAGGCGATTTGGATCTTTCGGGCGGCGAGATGACGGTCAAGATACCGTTCAGCAAATTTTACAATGATAATACCAAATACCCGGATCAGGTCGGCAAGTCGACGCGCTCCGTGGAAGTGGTGATGACCGTATTCGATGGCAGCAAAATCTCCCGAACCCGGGGATTCATCCGCACTCTTTTCCGGAACGGGGACATCCATAGCAGTGAGTTTTACAATAGAGGACAAGGAAAGCGGTACAGTCGTTCCACCAATGAAAATCCCCATTGGAACCTGTTCGGATTCCCATGGGACGAATCCCAAAGCGCCAGTTTGGCCCGGATCCTGGGTAAGGATAAGTGGGATCAGGACAACATGCGGCTAATGCAGTACCTGGGGACTGGAGAGGGAGCCGGAGCCTTTACGGCATATGATGGCACCAACGCGTCCGCCTTCAGGTACGATTCCGGTATGGCCGTGTGGTCCGGTTCTACCAGTAATTACATACCGATATCCGATTCCGGCATGTCGCTGGATTTCCAACCCTTCGTGATGTCCCTTGCTCCCAACCGCTATTACGATGTTTCCTTGCCCTTCAACTTTCCCATGAAATGGCAAGACGTGCTTGACTCCTCAGGCCTGACCGGGCCCAACGCGCCTGCCATGTGGCGGTATAACGACACGGCGAGCAAATGGGTGGCGGTCCAAGCGGCGGCTGCCAGCCCGCCTTCCGTCGGCGCGGTCCTCTATCCTTGGGAAGGGTATACCATCAAGGCGACGGTCGCCCAGACCTTGACGTTCCCCGTAGCGGACACCACCCGGACCTCGAAGGCTACCGCCAAGGTCGCCGCAGCGAACGACGGGTCTTGGGCCGTTTATGTCGAAGCCCGGGATGCCACCGCGGCTATGGATCTCCGCATCGGGCGCGGCGCTCGGGAAATCCTCTTCCCCGAGGCGCCCAATGTACCCGGCCAGGACTTCCGGGTCTCATTGCTGAAGGGGGAAGATAAGGTTTCCCAGTACATCCAACCCTTGGACGGAGGCTTGGAGGGCAATTGGGCCCTGCAGGCGGTATCCGCCAAAGGCTCGGGCGGCCTTTCCCTGCGCATAAGCGAGGCTACCCGGGAAATCCCCGTCTGGTTGTTGGATGCCACGCATGCCAAGGCGACTCCGTTGACGAAGGACCAGGCCGTAACCGTGAGCGAAGGGGATTTGAAGGCCAACGACTACCATCTCGTGGCCGGGGACAAGGACTACTTGGACCGGATCATGCAAAGCCTGGTTCCCGGTCATTTGCTGGCCTTGTCCAACTACCCCAATCCCTTCTCCGGATCCACCCTCATCCGGTACTCCTTGCCCGCGGCGTTCGGCAGGACCACCTTTGATTTGAAGGTTCGGGATTTCCGCGGCCGTACGGTTTGGGAAAAGACCATCGAGTCGGGCAACGCCCTCAACTTCATGTGGGACGGCCATGATCGGACCGGGATGCCGTTGCCGGCGGGCATCTATAACCTGTCGCTCACGACCAAGTCCGAAGGCAAGCCCGCCTATCGCGCCCAACGCAATTTGTTGCGGATGTAAGCCTTTATTGGTCCGAGCGTTACTTGTCCGAGTATTCGCCTTGGATAGCGATGAACTCGTTGAGATTGGCCAGGAAGATTTCCACCATGTGCGGGTCGAAGTGGCGGCCCTTACCCTCGGTGATGATCCCGACCGATTGCTCCAGGGAAAAGGGCGGCTTGTAACAACGCTTCATGGTCAGGGCGTCGAAGACGTCGGCGACGGCGGTTACGCGGCCCATCAGGGGAATGTCCTCGCCCCGCAGTCCCCGCGGGTAGCCGCTCCCGTCCCATTTCTCGTGATGCGTCATGGCCACGGTTTCCGCCACTTGCAACACGCGCGAATTGGCGTTCTTCAGGATGGCGCCGCCGATCTCGGCATGCTTCTTCATGATCTCGAATTCCTCCGCGGTGAGCCGGCCGGGCTTGAGGAGGATGGAATCGGGAATGCCTATCTTGCCGATATCGTGGAGCGGGCTGGCTTTGGAGAGCAGCCAGGTTTCTTCCGGAGAGAGGCCGGCGCCGCGGGTCAGCACTTCGCAATACTTGCTGATGCGCAACACGTGGTACCCGGTTTCGTCATCCCGGTATTCGGCCGCCTGGCAGAGGCGGTTGATGGTATCGAGGTGCGAGACCTCGAGCATCTGCATGGCGTCTTTGATCTGGTTCGTGCGCTGCTCGACCAGCTTCTCGAGATTCTTCTGGTAGTTCTTGAGCTCGAGCTTCATCCGCTTCTTTTCCAAGGCATTGGTGATGCTGTGGATGACCTGCTTGAGCTGTATGGGCTTGAGGATGAAATCGTACGCGCCCTCTTGCATGGACGCCACGGCGGTCTGGATCTCGGCGTTGCCGGTGAAAAGGATGACCGCCATCTCGGGCCAATAGGTTTTCACTTCGCGCAGTAGATCAAGGCCCGTCTTCCCAGGCATCTTGATGTCCGAAAGGATGCAATCCACCCCTTGCACCGTTTGCAGGATCTTCAGCGCCGAATCGACGGCGTTGGCGCTGGCGCAATTGTAGCCCTGCAAGCGGAGATAGTCGCAGATGACCGTGCAAATGGACGGCTCGTCGTCGACTATGAGGATGTTGCCTTTGGAATCCACGCGAGGCCTCTAACGGTTATAACCTCGCTAATCTTAGGGGTCGGGCGACAAGAGTGCCAACCCCGATTCTAAGGGAGGGGCGACGGGCAAATCAGCCGGAAAAGGGGAAGAATCGCGGAAGGGGAGGGGATGGGTGTCGGAAAACCGCCAAAGCGGAAGGGATCCTTCCGCTCATTCCCCATCTACCTGCCCGTTGGACGGGGCGGGAGACGGGTTTACTGGAACAGCTCTTTGAACATGGCCCAGCCCGAAGCAGGCATGGGGGAGGCGCCCAGGGATGCGCTCAGGCTACGGCTGAACATGTTCCCGAGACCCGCTAAGGCGAAGCTGATCAACGTCAGGAAGATGAGCTTTTTCATGGTTCCACTAACCTACGAAGATAGATTCGGCGCTCAACCCGAGATAGGGCGGATTCCGGGAGCCGCGCCCTCTCTTTATAGGCGCGGGGCGCGCGGCCGGACAGGATCGTGACAAAACCGAATCAATCCCGGAACACGAGGTCCATTTTGTTCTCGACCTTGGCGGATTTCGGGAGGTTTGCGATCCACTCCTGGTACATGCCGGAAGACTCGTAGGTATTGTTCTGCGCCAGGGCGGCCTGGGCCTTGGCCGTGATCTCCGTTTCCGTTAAGAAGGCTTTTTCGGTGACCTTGCCCATGACCGAGCCCATGTCCCCGGCATACACGGGGCTCCATTGGCCCACGGGCAGGCTGAAGATTGCGAACAGGTTCGGGCTGGAATACCCGAAGCCCGGCACCCAGCTATCCGCCGAGGTGGCGGCGGGAGTGCTGTCCAGAACGGCTTTGCCCAGGCGCGGCGGCAATGCGTCTTGCGGGGCGGCGGCGATGGCGGACCTCTGCGCCTCCAACTCCTTCTTCGCCATGGCGACTTTTTCCTCGCGCGCCATAATCGCCCCGATCGAAGGCTTGGCGCGATCAAAGTTGCGGCCTTTCTCGAATTGGGCGTCGCGGGAAAAGAGGTAGATGCCGTCGTCGGCTTGCAAAGGCTCGGAGACTTTCTCTTTCGCTTCGAACTGGCCGAAGGCGAAGGAGCTAACGCCCTGGATATAGACGCCCCCGAGTGGCGTCAGATTGCCCTTCTCGAAGATGGGCGTCTTCTCGAGGCTAAGCTTCGCTTCCTTGGCCGCCGCTTCCAACCCGTCCTTTTGCGCGATGCCGCGCAGCTCTTCGGCGCGATTGGTAAGGCTATCCACGGTTTCGGTGCCGGGATTGATCTTGATGAGGATGTGGCTCACTTCGACCTTCTCCGAGGTGTCGACCTTCTTCTTATCGTGCAAGAGGATGATGTGGTACCCGAATTGGGTCAGGACCGGATCCGAGATTTGGCCGGGGCTGAGGGAGAACGCCACCTTGGCGAAGGCGGGGTCCAGGCCTTCGCGGCCGCGCAAGCCTTCCAGCTTGCCGCCCTTTTCGGCGCTGCCGGGATCATTGGAATAATCCTTCGCCAAGTCGGCGAACTTCTCGCCGTTCTGGGCGCGTTCCTTGAGCTGCTTGGCCAAGTCGAGCATGAGGGCGGAATCGGCATGCGAGGGGCGCAACGGCAGGCGCAGGAAGGACAAGCGGGCGGCGTCCTCGTGGAAGTAGAAGCTGTCCGGATGGCCGTCGTAATAGGCTTTGAGGTCCGCGTCCTTGTACTTGTCCGGGTTGACCGCGAAGGAGTCGGTGGAGACGTGGTAGAACTTCACCTTGGCTTTGTCTTCGCGCGTCGCGACCGAGTAGGACTCCTCCAGGAGGGTCCGATGGGACTGCGCTTTGAGGATTTGCTGCAGTTGCAGCTGGGGAATGACCGAGACGCGGAGCTGTTCCTCGAGCTCGCGCATGGAGTAGCGATCATAGACCGAGTCCTGGGCCAGCCAGTTCTCATAGCGGTTCTGATCGACGGTGGAGTCCGCCAGGAAGGGCGGCAATTCCTCATAGCCATGGTAACGGGAGATATGCTGGGCGACTTCCTGCGGATGCTTGACGATGTAATCCATCATCTCATCGCGGGAGGCGTAGAATTGGTACTTCTGGAACACCTTCTGGATCAGCAGGGACTGTACCTTGAAGTTGAACAGGCCCTCGCGGATCTGAGCGAGCTGGATGCCTTCCGGGGCCTTGCCCGTCTGCGCCTGCTGACCCTGCAAATAGTTCTTCAACTCGGTCTGGAAACGCTCCGTAGGGATTTCCTCACCGTCCACCTTGCCGACGATGTTGTGATGCCGATCCTGGCGGTAGCTCCCCGCGCGATCCATCATCACCAAGCCGCCCAAAATGAATACGCCGAAGATGCCGATCACCCAGCCGGCCTGCTTTTTCATCCATTCCAAAGTCATGCGCTTGCGCTCCAATCCTGCCCGGCCTAAAAGGCGCGGGGGCCTAAATTTATATATTTGGCGGAATCCGGTCGAATTCCCCGGCCCGGGATGCCTAGGTCCAAGAACCTGGTTGGCGTGGAGATCGATGGCGGCATATGATTTCATCGTAGTCGGGTCGGGTATCGCCGGCCTCTCCTTCGCCTTGAAAGCGGCCGACCAGGGCCGGGTCCTGGTTCTCACCAAGAAATTGAGCTGGTCGGGCTCCACCAACCTGGCCCAAGGCGGCATCGCTTCGGTGATGGACCCCAGCGATTCCGTCGAGCGCCATGCCCACGACACCATGGTGGCGGGAGCGGGCCTGTGCCGGGAGGATCGCGTCCGCATCCTGGTGAATCAGGGCCCCCAGGCCATCCGCGACTTGGTGGAATGGGGCGTACGGTTTACCCGCGAAGCCAAGGGCAAGTCCAAGGGACGCCCGCCTTTCCATTTGGCCCGCGAAGGCGGCCATTCCAGCTCGCGCATCCTCCATGCCGATGATTTGACGGGTCACGAGATCCAACGGGCGCTCATCGAGGCGGCCCGGCGGCATCCCAACCTCACCATCCTGGAAGATCACCTGGCTATCGATCTGGTCACCCGCAAGCACCTTAAGAAAGGGGAACGGGAGACGGGGCCGCGGCGTTGCTACGGCCTTTATGCCCTGGACGTTAAGCGCGACAAGATCGGCCTATTCCTGGGCTCCGCAACCGTGCTTTGCACCGGAGGCGTAGGCCAGGTCTATGCGCATTCCACCAACGATTCCGTGTCCACGGGGGACGGCATCGCCATGGCTTTCCGGGCCGGCGCCGCCGTGGAGGACATGGAATTCATGCAATTCCATCCGACCACGCTGTATAACCCGGGAAAGCCGACCTATCTGATTACGGAGGCATTGCGCGGGCACGGCGGCGTGCTTAAGAACCAAAGCGGCGAGCCCTTCATGGATAAGGTGCATCCGCTCAAGTCCCTCGCCCCGCGCGATATCGTCGCGCGCGCCATCGACGCGGAGATGAAGCGTACCGGGCAACCGTACGTCTACCTGGACGCGACCGGTTTGGGCCGCGCCGAACTGCTCAAGCATTTCCCGAACATTTACCGGCATTGCCGCGAAATCGGCCTGGACATCGCCAAGGAATGGATTCCCGTGGTGCCGGCCGCGCATTTCATGTGCGGGGGCGTGAAAGTGGACGTGAATTCCGCCACGGAATTGGCCGGGCTGTACGCGGTGGGGGAGACGGCATGCACCGGCGTGCATGGCGCGAACCGGCTGGGGAGCAATTCGCTCCTCGAAGGCGTAGTCTTCGCCGAGCGTGCCTTGGCGCATTTCTCGGATCATCCGTTGCCGCGTCCCGCCAAGACGCGTTTCCGCGACTGGAACAGCCTGGCCCTGAAGCCCGCTCCCGAAACCATCCTCTATTCGCATTCCCTCGATACCATCAAGTCCACCATGTGGCATTACGTGGGCATCGTTCGCAGCGATTATCGCCTGGCGCGGGCGCGGGAATTCCTCCGCGTCATCAGCCGCCAGATCCTGAAGGATTATTGGTCCTTCTCGATGGTGCCCGAATTGATCGAACTCCGCAACCTGACCCTTTGCGCCGAACTCATCATCGAGAGCGCGCAGCGCCGGAAGGAATCGCGGGGCCTGCACTACAACCTGGATCATCCGAAAATGGCGCGCTCGGCGAGGCACACCACTTTGCGATCCGTCGACTAGGATGCGATGTACTCCCTCCATCTCACCGGTTCGGCATGGTTCCTTCTTCTCATCCCCGTCGGCCTATGGATCCTGTGGCGGGCCTATGGCGGAGGGACGGGCGGAGGAGGGGCGGGTGGAATCGGGTCGGGACGGGGCGGGCGCGTTCTGTTCGCGCTCCAAGCCCTCGCTCTCGTTCTCCTAGCGCTCTCCCTATCCGGTCCGGAACTGCGGCGGCACAATGTCCGCTTCCACAATCCCGCCATCCTGATCCTGCGCGATCAAAGCGCCAGCTTCCGCGACGGCGCCGTGCTGGGGCTGGGATCGCGCTATTCCGATTTCCAGGCCCGGCTCGCTTCCGCTTATGGCGCGAAGAAATTCGACGTGCGCGTGGCGGATTTCGCGGCGTCGGTCTGGCCCGTCTCCGGTTTCCCCCATGCGCCCGGCCCTCCGGCGCCCGCTCCCGGCGATCCCACCAGCCTGGGAGCCGCCGCCGATTTCGCCGACACCGCCGCCATCCCCAATCTACAGGCGGTTTTCCTCTTTTCCGACGGCAGGGCCGTGCTCGACTCGGGCCGCTCGGCGCGCGCTTGGCGCGTGCCCGTCTATCCCGTCGAATTCATGCCGGACTCCGTGGCCGAGGTGCAGGCGGTATCCGTCGCCTTGGATGGAAACGCCGCGGAGGTCAAATGGGAACCCGTCGGCAAGGTGTCGGGCGATCCCCAACTCCGCTTGCTGCGGGGCGGACGCATACTGCTGACGCGCAACCTTCCCGGCTCCGCCCCGGCCGGAGCAGATGGTTCCCGATCGTCCCGATTCGCCTGGTCACCGCCCCCGGGAGCCGGGACCTTGCGCGCCACCTTGGAGCCGGCCACCCCGGCCGCGAACTTCGATCGATGGAACGATACCGTGCCCGTGGCCGCCTCCGGAAGCGCTGCCGCGCGGCGCGTTTTCATCCTCAAGCCCATCCGCAGCCTCGACGAAAGGGGGATGGTGGACGCCCTGAGGGCGGAGGGTAACCTGAATGTGACCTTCTTCTCCGCCGAGGAAACCGCCGGCTTGGCGCCCGCCGCTGGCGATCAGGTATGGATGGAAGCGGGAGCCTTGGCGAACGCGAAGTTGGCCGCGTGGCTGGGGATCCAGGCCGGGAAGGCGGTGATTTACGCCCGTACCGGCGAGGATGGCTTCGGGCGCGCGACCGCGGGTTCGCGAACCCTCCCCGGATTGCCCGATGCCCCGTGGGCGGAATTCACGCCCGCCGCCGAAATCAAGTCCGGCAAGTCCGCTTCCGATGCTTTCCCCGATGAGGTGGTACGGTTGAAGTCCTTGTCTCCGGACCCGCTGCGCGCGCCGGCGGCCCCGGCGCGAGGGACCTCGATCGAGATCAAGGAGGGAACCAAGCGGGCCATGCTAATGGGGCGCATCCCGATGGGCCAGGGCAAACGCGCCTTCTTCTTCTGCCTGCCCGCCATCTGGGGGAACCTGTTCGATCCGCAAGGCGATTTCTCGACGCGGGAAAACATCGGAGCTTACGTACGGGCGGCCTACGCCCTGGCCGGGCAGGAGGAAAGCGCGGCCCGCGTTTCCTTGCCTCGCCGCGCCATCGCCGGGATCCCGTTCGATGCGGAAATCGATTTGCCCGAGGGCGCCTCAGGAGAATCCGATCAAGCTGCGGCCTGTGCTTTCGGCGCCGCGGGGCCCGGATTATCGAAGGAATGGCTGAGGCCCGCGGCGGCGGGAAACGCATCGGACTGGACGGCCAAGGCCATCGTCTTGCCGGCCGGGCGCTTTCGCCTGTGGGTGCGCATCGGCGCCGATACCTTGTGGCGGGATTCCCTCGCGGCCTCGCCGCAAGAAGCCTTGGAGTTGGCGCGTCTGGGCTTCGACGCCGGAAGCCTGGCCGATCTGGCTGCCCGCTCGGGAGGCGCTTTGCTTCGGCCATCGGGATCGGAGGTAACCTCCCTGTTACCCACGCTTCCCGACGCGCAATTGCGGATGGATCGCACCGTGGCTATCCGCCTTTACAACACCTTGCCCATCGCCCTGCTTGTCCTGATTCTGCTTTCCGCGTCCTGGGCTTTGCGGAAAAAGTGGGACTTCGACTAACTGCACGGACGGGCATTAACGCTTCCGAAACCGTCGCTTAACCCTCGCATCCGAACCGAAGCACGTCCCGTGCGTGATAGCCGATTCTTCCCGGCTCCATGACTTAAGTCCATGATCCGTAAACAATTGCGATCGTAGAGGCTTTTGCGATCGCAGCGGGCGCTTTTCGTCTTTGCGACTTCGTTGCATTTTTGAGGGTTATTATGGTAGATTTTGGGTAAAATTGGTTAGCCATGGTTAAATCGAAAAACACCCCCGAACCTGAGGTTCGCATCAAGCTCGAGTCCTTCATCGGGAAGGCGAAGGTCGCGATCGACGCGACTGGTCGCACCAATTTCCCGAAGGACTTCCGTAAGGTTCTGCGGGACGACGCGGGCGGCCAAGTGGTGGTGACGATCGCCGAAGGCAAAACCTTGGCGCTGTATCCCTTATATGCCTGGAACGAATACGTGCAATATCTCGAGAGCCTTGGGCGCGGCGCGGAGATGTCGAAATTCCGCACCCGCATCACCTCGATGGCGAAGCTGTCGGTGTTGGACGCGCAGAACCGCATCTCGCTCACCGCGGAGCAGATGGGTTATGCCGGCATCGCCGGCGAAGTGACCTTCGTCGGCGACGGCAAGCGCGTGCGCCTGTGGGCTCCGGAAAAATACTCGCAGCAGATCGAAGTGATCTCGCCCGACGAAGAGAAGCAATTCGAGAACTGGTTCTGATGGGCGCCGACGCGCGCGGGCGCGACGGCAAGGGCGGGGAGCCGGGCCATGGCTACCACCTACCCGTAATGGCGGATGAGATCGTGGAGCATCTGGTGATCGACAAAAGCGGGACCTACCTGGACGCGACGCTCGGAGGCGGCGGGCATTCCGCGCGCATCCTGGCCGAGCTGGGCCCGCAGGGACGCGTAATCGGTTTGGATAGGGATATGGAAGCGGTGGAGCGTAATCGGAAGAACTTCGCCGGCGAACCCCGCATGCGCGTGGAGCACTCCGAGTTCGCGGGACTGGCCCGATACTGCGCGCCGGAAACCCTCACCGGAGCGCTTTTCGACCTAGGCGTGAGCTCGCGCCAACTGGATTCGCGGGAGCGCGGCTTCTCTTTCGCGCCCGGCACGGCCCTCGATATGAGAATGGGAAGCCAGGGAGCTACCGCGGCAGATTTGCTTAAGGCTTGGGACGAATGGGAACTGGCCGGCGTGCTGCGCCGCAATGCGGACATCGATGAAGCCAAGCGCTTGTCGCGGCATATCCGCGCGGAGATCGAAGCCATCGCGGCCGAGCGGGCCTCGGGCGGAGCGGACGCCCGTACCTCCGACGCGACGGCCGGCCTGGATAGCGATCTGCTTCGCCGGGCGGTGGACAAGCTGCCGGGCGTGCGCGGCGACAACCGAAACTCCCTGCTGGCGCGGGTATTCCAAGCCATCCGCATGGAAGTGAACGATGAGATGGGCCAGGTGGCATCGGGCATGCGGGCGGCGGTGGCTTCCTTGAAAAAGGGCGGACGGCTGTGCGTGCTCAGCTACCACTCGGTGGAGGATCGCAAGGTCAAGGAGACATTGGCGGAGTTCGAGCGGGATTGCATTTGCGATCCCGGCCTACCGGTATGCGTTTGCGGCCGCACCCATCGCAAGCTGAGGAAGGTTTTGCGCAAGCCCGGCTTGCCGACCAAGGCGGAGATGGCGGCCAATCCCCGGGCCCGCAGCGCCAAGCTGAGAGTGGTGGAGAAGCTATGAAGGGCCTTAAGCTCCGCTCCGTCATCGGGTTGTTCTGCATGGTGCTGATCCTGGCCGGGGTCCTGGTCGCCCATGTCGGGAAGCAGAATGCCTACGTGCGCATTTCCATGGACGTGGTGAAGCTGGAAAAGCAACAAGCCCAGTTGCGCAATGAGATCGCCTTGATCGAGGTCTCCGTGGGCGGCCTGAAGAAGATTTCGCGCATCGAGGGTTTGGCCAAAACCCGCTTTGGCCTGGAATACGTAAAGGCCCCGGTGCTGGTTTATCTGGACCGGGACGAGGCCCGGGCTTCGGACGCGGCGCGGGAGCCGGTGGGGCCGCAGGCGGCGGCCTCTAGCGATAAGATCATGGCCGGCGATAAGGGATTGCAATCCGGGAAGGTCGCATGGCGAACAAACGGGTTGTGACCTTAGGGTTCTTCCTGGCCGTGGTTTGGCTGGGCATGCTCGCGCGCGTGGCCTGGGTGCAGGTGGTACGTTCGGGCTATTACCACGAACTGGCCGCGACGCAAAGCATACGCCGGGACGTGGTCGCGCCCAAGCGCGGCGAAATCCTCGATCGCGATCTGCGCAAGCTGGTGGTCAATGCGGATGTGGAAATGGACGCGGGCGCGCGGGCCCGCAAGCTCTCCCGCGTATGCCCGCAAGGCTCCCTGGCGGGCCAGGTTTTGGGCACGGTGGGTAAGGACGGATACGGGCAATTGGGCCTGGAGTATTTCCTGGACCGCGACCTGCGCGGCACCGACGGTTGGAAATACCTGCGCCACGACGTGAAGAACCATTATTACCCCGGCTTCGAGGAAAGGCAGAAGGAGGCCATGGACGGCCTCAACGTGGTCCTCACCCTCGATTCCCGCTTGCAGGAGATCACCGAACATGCCTTGGAGCGGGGCGTGCAAAAGGCGGGCGCCAAGCAGGGCGTGGCCTTGGTGGTGGATCCTTATACCGGCGATATCCTGGCCATGGCCAATTATCCCTTCTACGATCCCAACACCCGCGAGTCCGACGGGAAGGATGCCTGGAAGAACCAGGCCGTGGAGAAGGTGTACGAGCCGGGATCGACCTTCAAGGTCATCACCACCGCAGCCCTGCTGGAAGAGAAGCTCATTTCCCCCGAGGACACCTTGGACGGGGAGAACGGCCAGTACAAGATCGCGGGCCAGATCATCCGGGATACGCATCCGCGCGGCCGCATCAGCTTCACCGACGCGCTGGCCTATTCCAGCAACATCTGCTACGCCAAGGTGGCGACCCGGCTCAAGCCCGAGACCTTCTACAAGTACGTGCGTTCCTTCGGATTCGGCATGAAGTCCGGCGTGGGGCTACCCGCCGAGGAAAGCGGCGTTCTCAAACCCGTGTCCGAATGGAGCGGCCGCACCCAATCCACCATCGCCTTCGGCCATGAGATCTCGGCGACGCCGTTGCAAATGGCCATGGCGGCCGCGGCGGTGGCCAATGGCGGGATGCTGATGAAGCCCCGCATCGTGAAGGCTTGGAGCGACAATGAAGGCCGCGTCGTGCAAGAGGCCCCGCCCCGGAGCGTTCGGCGCGTGATGTCCGAGAGCACGACCGTCCTTGTGAAGAACATGATGCGGGCCGTGGTCCAATACGGAACCGCCGCGGACATCAAGACCGATCGCATCGACCTGGCCGGCAAGACGGGCACGGCGGAAAAGATCGATGCGGGGACCGGCAAGTACGTGCATGGCCTGTTCAATTCCTCCTTCCTGGGCATGGTGCCGGTGGATCGGCCCGAGTACGTATGCCTGGTGATCCTGGATGAGCCGTCCCAACTCAAGTACGGCGGGCAAAGCGCGGCCCCCATTTTCAGGGAGATCGTGGACCGGTTGCTGGCGAGCCCCGAGTATCCGTTGGCCCGCATGGCACATGAGGTACCGTCGGCCCGTCCCCTGGAGACCGCCAGCATGGCGACCGAACCCGTCGCGGTCGCCGCTTCGGCCGGGGAAAGCGTTTCGCGCACGCCCGCCGGATCGATGCCCGATCTTTCCGAGCACACCCTTCGCGACGCCCTTTTCCTGATCAAGGATCTCGGCCTGGAAGTGGAATACAACGGGGCCGGCCGGGTCATCCGGCAAGAGCCTCCCGCGGGGGCGGCCATCAAGAGCGGCCAGAAATGCGTCCTCACCTTGGGATGGATGGGCTGATATGCGCCGTTCCATGAACGTCCAATGAAGCTATCCGAACTCCTGCGCGCGGCGGGGATTACCCTTACCTCGGCCCGCGATCCCGAACTGGCCGCGGTGCGCATCGATTCCCGTAAGGTGGGGAAGGGCGATCTGTTCCTGGCCCTCAAAGGCGCCCATGACGATGGTTCGCGCTACGTGGCCGATGCCATTTCCCGCGGCGCCGCCGCGGTGCTCTCCGAAGGCAATTCCCATCCCGCCCTGGAAGGCGCGCCCGAGCCCCATCCCGGCGCGGAAATCCTTCCCTGCCCGGGCCTCCGCTCGCAGGTAGGCGATCTTTTCAATGCCTGGTACGGCCGGCCCGCCGAAGGCATGGATACCGTGGCGGTGACCGGCACCAACGGGAAGTCCACCATCACCAAGCTGACCTCGTCCATCCTCAAGGCCGCGGGCCGCAAGGTCATTTCCCTCGGGACCATCAGCTACGATATCGACGGCGAATCGCTGCCTTCCGATTTGACCACGCCCGGCCCGGACCAATTCTTCGGGCTCCTGCGCCAAGGCGCCGACAAAGGCTGCACCGCCTTGTCCATGGAGGTCTCTTCCCATGCCCTGAGCCAGGACCGGGTGAAAGGCGTGCTGTTCTCCCGGGCCATCTTCACCAACCTCACCCGGGACCATATGGATTACCACCCGGACTTCGAGGATTACTATCAGGCCAAGAAGCGCTTGTTCACGCGCTATCTGCGCGCCGACGGGGTCGCCATCCTGAACCTGGATTCGCCTCAGGGCGTGCGCCTCGCCAAGGAGTTGCCCTGCGCCAAGCTGACTTTCTCCCGCGGCGCGCATACGCTGGAAGCTTCCGCCGGCCAGGCCGAGCCTGCGAACCAAGCGGGCATTTCCGCCGGCCGGCCCCCGCTGGCGCGGCCCCAAGCCGATCTGGAATTGAAGTCGAGCCGCTTGACCCTTTCGGGAAGCGAGTTCGAAATCGCCTTCAAGGGCGTTCCCTTTCGGTTCCAATCGAAGCTGGTCGGCAGCCTGAATCTGGAGAACCTGTTGGCCGCGGTCGCCTTCGGCTTTTCTATGGGCTTCGATGCCGGAACCATCGGCAAGGGCATTCGCGACGTAACGGTATTGGGCCGGGCCCAGGTTTTCGCCTTGCCTTCCGGCGGCTTCGCCGTGGTCGATTACGCGCATACCCCGGACGCGCTGGAGCGCATCCTCATCAGCCTGCGGCCGCTCACGCCCGGCAAGCTGGCTTGCCTGTTCGGTTGCGGCGGGGATCGCGATCGCACCAAGCGGCCAATCATGGGCAAGATCGCTGTGACCTTGGCGGACCGGGCCTTCCTCACCAGCGACAATCCGCGCGGCGAAAATCCCGAGGCCATCCTGTCCGAAGTGGCGGCAGGCATGCCTGACGCATCCAAGGCCACCCTGATTGCCGATCGCCGGGAAGCCATCCGCGCCGCGCTCGCGACCTTGGGCCGGGACGATTGCCTGCTGATCGCGGGCAAAGGCCATGAGGATTACCAGATCGTCGGCAAAACGAAACGCCATTTCAGCGACCAAGAGGAAATCCTCGCCTGGGCGGGGGAATCGGGGAAGGCCGGCGCTGGCCGGACTATGGAAAGCGGCCATGGAGCTTAAGCTGTCCGAAATGGCGGAGATGCTGGGCGCCCAAGTGGTCGGCAAGGCCCGCGGGAGCAAGGCCGTCAGCCTATGCACCGATTCGCGCGCGTTGAAAAAAGGCCAGGTTTTCTGGGCCCTCAAGGGCGAAAAATTCGATGGGCATCAATTCGCGAACCAAGCGTTCAAGTCTGGAGGGTATGCGGCCGTGGTAGATGAAAGCTGGATGCAAGGAAACGCAATCCCCGTCAACGTGTACATCCCCGTGAAGGATACCAACCAGGCCTTGCTGGATTTGGCGCGCGCCTACGCCGCCAAGTTCCGCATCCCCAAGGTGGCGGTGACGGGTTCGAACGGGAAGACCACCACCAAGGATATGATCTCCCGGGTGCTGGCGATGGTCGGCCCTACGCTTTCGACCCAGGGCAATTTCAATAACCAGGTTGGCGTGCCGTTGACCCTGTTCGAATTGAAGAGCCGCCACCGCTTCGCCGTCATCGAGATGGGCACCAACCATCCGGGCGAGATCGCGCCCCTTTCGATTTGCGCCCGGCCCAACATCGCCGTGGTCACCAATATCGGATACAGCCATCTGGAGCATTTCGGTTCCAAGGAAAAGATCCGCGACGAGAAGCTGACGATCACCGCCGGATTCGATCCGAAAGGAACCTTGATCCTCAACGTGGACGATCCCCTCTTGGCCCGGGTGAAGGCGAATTCCCGCCAGAAGCTTTTGACCTTCGGCATCGATCGCGGACAAATCCGCCCGGCCGACCTGGCCTTCAACGACGATGGCTGCGCATCCTTCCGCATCGGGCGCACACGCTTCCAATTGCAAGTGCCCGGCCGCCACAACGTCTATAACGCCTTGGCCGCCATCGCAGTAGGCGTGCAACTCCGCATTCCCAAAGGGGATATCGCCTCGGCCTTGAAGTCCTTCACAGCCAGCAAGAACCGGATGCAGCTCAAGCGGCTGGCGGGCATTACCGTCCTGGACGATTGCTATAACGCGAATCCTTCCTCGATGCGCTCGGCCTTGACCACCTTGGGAGGCATGCGCGCCGCGGGACGGCGCGTGGCCGTGTTGGGCGATATGCTCGAGCTCGGTCCCGAAGGCGAAGCGCTGCATGCCGAGATGGGCCAATACCTGGTGGAAATGGGTGTGGATGAATTGTTCACCTTCGGCCAGCTCAGCCGCCACATCAACGCCGGCGCCCGCGAGAAAGGCTTGCCGCGCCAGCGCGCCCATCATTTTTCCGATTTCGATTTGATGGCCGAAGAGCTCTTGCGCCATCTGGCCCCTGGCGATGCGTTGCTCGTGAAGGCATCCCGCGGGATGAAGTTGGAACGCGTGTTCGAATTCCTCCAAGCGAAGGCCAAGGCCGGCGCCTTCAGCAAAGAAGAAAGGGCCTGAAACGGGAAGACGGATAGTCCCCGGGATCAACGGTTTATGAAGCGATTGCGCATCGACATTTTCCTCTTGCTCGGCGTGCTGGCCCTGGTGGGCCTGGGCATCGTCATCATCTATTCGTCGTCGGCGGCGTTCGCGCAATCCCGCGGCTTGCCGGATTCCTTCTATCTCGTCAACCACATCAAGAAGGTCATCATCGGTTTTCTCGCCTTCTTGATCGGGCTTTCCGTTCCCTATAAGACCTGGGAAAACGTCTCCCGGCCCGTCATGTACCTGGCCGCGGGGCTTTTGCTGGTGGTGGCGGTGATGGGCATTTCCGCCCACGGCGCGCGCCGCTGGATCAGCTTCGCCAGCTTCGGCCTGCAACCCTCGGAATTGGCCAAGGTGGCCATGGTCTTCTTCCTGGCCAAGCTGTTGACGGATAAGGCCGAAGACATGCCTAGGCTCGGGAAGGGCTTTATCGCTTCCATGGCCTTCCCCATGGTGGTCTTCCTCCTCATCCTGAAGCAGCCCAATTACAGCACGGCCGCCACGGTCCTGGCCATAACGGTCGCCATGGTTTTCGCCGGGGGAGCCCGCATCCGGCATATGGTCGGCTTAGGGGCGATCGCAGTCCCGGCCTTGGGCGTGCTCATGGTCAGCAGCGCCTATCGCCTGAAACGCGTCATGGCTTTCCTGCATCCGGAAAACAATCTGGCCAGCTCGTATCAAAGCTTGCAGGCCCTCATCAGCCTGGGGAACGGGGGATTGTTCGGAACCGGCCTCGGGACCAGCACCCAAAAGCTTGGTTATTTGCCCATGCCCTTCACGGATACCATCTTCTCCATCCTCGGGGAAGAGTTGGGCCTGATCGGCACGGCCGTTTGCCTGTCGTTGTTCGCCTTGGTCATCTGGCGCGGCTTGCGCGTCTCATTCCATTGTCCCGATCGGTTCGGCAGCCTGGTCGCTTTGGGCGTCACCGTCTCCCTGTCGGTCAACGTCATCATGCACGTGGGCGTATGCGCCAAATTCTTCCCGACCACGGGCCAGACCTTGCCTTTCGTCTCGTACGGCGGCACCTCGCTGGTGGCCAGCCTGTTCGCCATGGGCGTGCTCCTGAACATCTCGGGGCATAGCCTGGATTCGATACCGGAATCGTGGCGCGCCAATCCGCAAAAGTGGCAGATGCTGGCGGGCGCGGCCAGGGCCAAACCGGGCGCGCGCGAACGCTTGGGCGCGAACGGGGCTTTGGGTTCGGCGCGCAAGGCCGGAAAGGCGGCGGCATGAAGCCCTCCCCCCGGCTGCAACGGCTCCATTTCATCGGCATCGGCGGGGCCGGCATGAGCGTGCTGGCCGAAGTGCTGGCTTCGTGGGGTTTCACGGTTTCCGGAAGCGATGGGCAGGAAAGCGAAACCCTGGATCGGCTGCGCGCATTGGGGATGAAAGCGATAGCCGGGCATGCCGCGTCCCATCTCGGCGAACCCGATGCGGTCGTTTATTCCTCCGCCGTCCCGGGCTCCAATCCCGAATTGGCCGAGGCCCGGCGCCGGGGCTTGCCCTTGGTCAAGCGCGCCGAGATGTTGGGCGAAGCGCTGCGCGGGAAATACGCCTTGGCCGTGGCCGGCACCCACGGGAAGACCACCACCACCACCATGCTCGGCCGCATCTGGATCGAAGCCGGGAAAGAGCCCACCTTGCTGGCGGGCGGCACGGCCCGGGGCGAAAACCTGTCCGCCTTGGCAGGCAAAGGGGAAGCGGTGATCGTGGAGGCGGATGAATTCGATCGGTCCTTCCTTTCCCTGCGCCCGGCCGCCGCCATCATCGGGAACATCGATTCCGATCATCTGGATACTTACGGAAGCCTGGATGCCATCCGGGACGCCTTCCGCGAATTCGCCGAAGGCATGCCCTTCTACGGTTTAGTCGTCGCCAATCGCGATGACGCGGGCGTGCAGGCCGTGCTTCCGCGCCTGACCCGTCGCGTGGCGACCTACGGATTGCAAGCCGGCGCCGACTACCGCGCCGTCGATGCCCGGATCGCGAGCCAAGGCATGATTTTCAACCTGGAGCAGCACGGATCCGTGCTTGGCGGAATACGATTGCCGGTCCCGGGCATCCATAACGTTTACAACGCCTTAGCCGCCGCGGCGCTTTCCCTGGAAGAAGGCATTCCTTTCGCCGTAATCCAAAAGGCCCTGGCCGGCTATCCGGGCGTCAAACGTCGTCTCGAGTTGCGCGGCTTAAAGGCGGGCGTAGCATTCTACGACGACTACGCGCACCATCCGACCGAAGTGTCCGCGGCCCTCAAGGCAGCCCGCGGTCTCGTGCCGAAGACGCCGGCTGCCGGTCGTTTAATCGCGGTGTTCCAGCCCCATCTATACAGCCGCACGCGGCAATTGCATCGGGAATTCGCCGCCGCCTTCGCGGCTTGCGATGAGCTTTTCGTCACGCGCGTCTATCCTTCCCGCGAGCAGCCCATTCCCGGGGTGGAAGGCGACTTGATCGTCGCCGATGCCCGCGCCGACGGGATGAGCGCCGATAAGGTCCATTTCGTGGAAGATATCGAAACCCTTCCGGGGGCCGTCGCGGCCCGCGTACGTTCCGGGGATTTGGTCCTGACCATGGGGGCGGGGGATATCAGCTATCGCTGCGGCGCCATCATGGAGGCGGTGCGATGAGCCGCGCACGCACGGGAAGGCCCGGCCGGCGCGGCGCGGGCAAAGCGGCGGGCCATGTCATGCGCAATGTGCCCCCCACGGCCCCGCGTACAGGCCGCAATGGCCAGAAATCGGCGCAAGCCAAGCGTGAACTCGCCCGCACCCGCCGGGCCGGGAGCCTGCGGCGGGCTTGGAACGCGCTTCGCTTAGGATTAGGCGCGACCTTGGTAACGGGCGCCATCATCGCCGCGGGTTGGGCCGGCTGGCGCGCCTTCGCGACCCATGACGTCCTGGCTTTGCGGGAGGTCGAGGTGGTGGGGAACAGCCGTGTGGACAAAGCCGCCATCTTGGAGAAGGCGGGCTTCGAACTCGGCGAGAAACTGCCCCTCATCCATCTGGCCGCGGCGGAAGCGGCGGTGCGATCCTTGCCAGGCATCGGCGAAGTCGAGGTACGGCGTATGTACCCGTCGCGCATAGAGATCCGCATCAAGGAAAAGCAACCGGTGGCGATGGGATACGCCCGCAGATGGTATGGTCTCGCGTCCGACGGCACCGCCTTGCCCGGCGTCAATTGGGGCCGCTCCGATCTTCCGGTGATCGACAAGTTCGGGACCTTGGATAGCTCGATGCGGGCCGCGTTGGGCGGCTTCCTGGAACGCGCGCGCGCGGAGTATCCCGATTTGTACGCGAACTTCTCGCAGATGTCCCCGCGCGGCGGCGACGGGGTGGAAATCATCCTTAGGGATCGCAAGCTTAAGGTGCTCTTGCCCCTGGAACGCGCCGGCGCGGGATCGAATTTCGCTACTTCGGGATCCAATAAGTCGTTGATATCGCTCGAATTCCTGAGAACCTTGCAACAGCAGCAGGCCGCCGCGCTCGAGCCCGGCAAGACGGTCGACCTGCGCGTGGAGGGCTATGCGTACGTCAGATGAGATCGGGTTCGCGCCCTTTGCCCGCGGGCTTCCCGAGGGGGGTGCATCGGATGTTACCCCCGCCCCGCGAGCGGCGTCCCATAAGGCGCGCGCGTCGATCGGAAATTTTTTTTGGCGGAAATCGTCCGCGATGTATTACTATAATTGATAGGAGATCCCCATGGCGAACCCAATAGTCGGATTGGACATCGGCACCACCAAGATCGGCGTCATCATCGGCGAGGTGGATCCGAACGGCCAATTGAAGATCGTAGGCGTGGGCACCAGCCCCAGCGAAGGCCTGCGCAAGGGCGTCGTGGTCAACATCGAGAAGACCGTTAAGAGCATCCATCGCGCGGTGGAAGAAGCCGAGCTGATGGCGGGCGTGGACGTGGAATCGGTGTACGTCGGCATCGCCGGCGATCATATCCGCTCCATCAACAGCCGCGGCGTGATCGCCGTATCGCGCACCGATAACGAGATTACCCGTCAGGACGTGGCCCGTGTGATCGAAGCCGCCCGCGCGGTGGCCATCCCCATGGATCGCGAGATGCTGCACGTCATCCCGCAGGAATTCATCGTGGACGATCAGCCGGGGATCAAGGATCCCGTGGGCATGAGCGGCGTGCGCCTGGAAGGCGACGTGCACATCGTCACGGGCGCCATTACTTCGGCGCAGAATATCTACAAGAGCGTGGAGAAGGCGGGCCTCAAAGTCGCCGATATCGTACTCGAGCCGTTGGCCTCTTCCTACAGCGTGTTGGAGGACGACGAGCGGGAACTGGGCGCGGCCGTCATCGACATGGGCGGCGGCACCACCGACCTGATCGTCTTCATCGAGGACAGCGTGCGGCATACGGCCAGCATCGGCCTGGGCGGGAAGAACGTGACCAACGATTTGGCCATCGGCATCCGCACCCCTTTGGAACGGGCCGAGGAGATCAAGCGCAACCACGGCACCTGCCTGCGCTCAGGCCTGGAGAATTCGGAATACATCGCCGTCCCCGGCGTGGGCGGCCGCGAGCAGCGCGAGGTGAGCCGCGCGGTGCTGGCTTCCATCATCGAGCCGCGTATGCGTGAGATTTTCACGCTGATCATGCGCGAGCTCCAGAAGAACCACTACCTCGACATGCTCGGGGCCGGAGTGGTCCTGACCGGCGGCGGTGCCCTGATGCATGGGGCCGTGGAATTGGCCGAGCAGGTATTCGGAATGCCCGTGAAGCTCGGGGTTCCCAAAGGGTTCGGCGGGCTGGTGGATTCGGTCGCCACCCCGGTGCATGCCACCGGCGTGGGATTGGTCCAATACGGCGTGATGCGTTCGAGCCAGAATCGCGAAGAGCAGGGAGCGGCCCAGGGCAGCGACCGGTTCAAGGAAATCGTTCGGAAGATGACCGATTGGGTGAAGCAGTACGTCTAGTACGTCCCGGTCATGCTTGGGAATGGCGCAGGATTGAAACCCTTTAAGGGCAAGGAGCAGCAGATGGTTTTTTCATTCGACGACAACGTGAAGACGGTCGCCAAGCTTAAAGTGGTGGGCGTCGGCGGAGCCGGCGGCAACGCCATCAACCGCATGGTGGCTTCGGGATTGCAGGGCGTCGAGTTCATCGCGATCAACACCGATGCCATGGCGTTGGAGCACAACCGGGCGGACGTCAAGATCCAGATCGGGACCAAGCTGACCGGCGGCCTGGGCGCCGGGGCCAATCCCACCGTGGGCAACATGTCCATGCAGGAGGATCGCGAGCGCGTGCGGGCCCAACTGGAAGGCGCGGATATGGTCTTCATCGCGGCCGGCATGGGCGGCGGCACCGGCACCGGCGCGGCCCCCGTGGTCGCCGAGATCGCCCGCGAGATGGGCATCCTGACCGTGGCCGTCGTGACCAAGCCTTTCCTGTGGGAAGGACCGGTCCGCGACAAGAACGCCTCCAACGGCCTGGAAGGCTTGCGCAAGAACGTGGACACCGTGATCGTGGTGCCCAACCAGAAGCTCCTTTCCGTCGTCAGCAAGACTACGCCGCTGCGCGAAGCCTTCAAGATGGCGGACGATATCCTGAGCTCGGCCACGCGCGGCATATCCGACATAATCCTCAAGCATGGCGACATCCAGGTGGACTTCGCGGACGTGCGGGCCATCATGTCCCAGGGCGGGGACGCCTTGATGGGAACGGGCCAGGCCCAGGGCGAGAATCGCGCGACCATAGCGGCCGACCGGGCCATCCATAGTCCGCTTTTGGACAACGTCAGCATCGCCGGCGCCACCGGCGTGCTGGTGAACATCACCGGCGGCGAGGACCTGGGGATCATGGAAGTCAACGACGCCATGAACTTCATCTACGAGGCCGTGGGGCCCGAGACCCAGACCAACATCATCTTCGGTACCGTCATCAATCCGGATTTCAAGGACGAGATCGCCATAACCGTGATCGCCACCGGCTTCGGCCAGGTGCATACCCCCAAGCAATTCAGCCCCAAGCTGACCGGCTCGGAAGGGCCCCGCCGCCCGGCCTCCGGCCCGGCTTATCCGCAGGGCTCGATCCAAGGGTCTTCGGTTCCCAATCGCGAAGTCTCCAAGCCGGCTCCCATCGTGGAACCCTATCGCGACTATGACCGCAGCACCTTCGAGCGGTACACGGAATCGAATATGAACGAAATGCCCGACGCGCCGGCCGCCCCGCAACGCATGGCCGATCCGGCCCGGCCCGAGCGGATCGATCGCGTATCGCCCGCCTATCCGGGATTCCAGGCCGCCCCCCAACCCAAGCCGGTGGATGAGCCGCCCAGCCGGGTCCCGTTCTCGAAGCCGATTCCCGGCAAGGCCGGCTTCGGCCATATCGCGCCGGTCCCCCGGGACGACGAGAACCGCGTGCTCTTCAACGACGCCAACGATCCCAAGCGCGGCTTCGGGACCGTAACGCCCCCGAGCATCAAGGGGCGCTATAAGGATTTGGATCCGGATATCGATTACGAAACGCCGGCCTTCCTGCGCAATCAAGCCGACTAGGCGTTATTCTCTTCCGCCCTGCAAAGGCCGTCCGCGAAAGCGGGCGGCCTTTTTTGCACGCGGGCCAGCTTTTAATTTGGTTTCGGCCTTAGAGGCGAGCGTCTGGAGAAGGACGGGCGTTCCTGAGTACGGGACAGGCGTACCCGGGTCCGCAAAAAGCCAAGATAGACAATGTATGGGCAATCATTGTCAATACAAAGTCTAGCGGGATAGCAGTGAAGGCCCCAGACGGATGCGCCCCTGGGCGTCGAACCGGCCTTCCCAGAGCCATGCGGGCGTGGACGGCATAGAAGAAGCCCGTAGGGACGGGGGCGGGCCTTGGCGTAACCCCGTGGTTACCGTAGGATCGATTTCCCGTAGCGAAACGAACTTCCATTCGCACGATTCGTTGTCGGTGCGGATGAGCATGGTCCCGTGCCCTTCCGTGATCGCCATGGACTGGGTCAGCCCGGCGCAGCCCGAAACGTCGCCACCAGGGAAATTGGTCCCGTCGTCCACCATTTCCCCGACTTTTTCCCAATGGCCGCCGCCTGCCGGCGGCCCGGAGCCGACGTCGGAGACGGTGTCGATATAGGTCTCCAGGCGCACGTGCGCGCCGCCGTCCACATTGTAAACCAGGAATTTCATGCCGATCCATTTGCCGATGGGCACGGTCTTGCCCGGGAACAGGGGCGCCGAATAGCCCGCCCGGGTCGAATAGACCTTGCTGTCGGGATGCTTAAGTTCTTTCTCCCAATCCCAATTCCCGTCGTCGCGGAAGCGGGAGGCGTATCCGGTGGCGTCGCAAACGTTGCCGCCCTCGCTCGCATGCGCGAGCGGTCCCGTCCGGACTTGGATTTCCATGCCGTCCCATGCCGAGCCACCGGAAGACAAGCGGCGGGCATACCCGGTCGCTTCGATGTTCAGATAAGCCTGCGCCGGGACCTTGGGCGTAGGCGGAGTCCCCGCGTAGAGTTCGGTGGAATTGACATGGAAGCGTGGCCCGCCTCCGTTGATGAGAAGCGCGCCCTTGCCATCGATGTACAAGCTGTCGCCGCTGCCCGAGCTATGGTTGTCGGTCCAGCCGGTGGGGTCGTACGGGTCCCCGGAATACTTGACCAGGCGCGCGACCCCGTTCCCCCAATGGGCGGAATTCCATTCCTGGGTACCTTTCCGCGTGGGGTGGAAGCGGAGAATGCCGAACGCGTCGAGCGCCGTATCGGCAGCGCTGCGCGCGGAAGCCGGGAGGGCCGCAGCCAAGAAGGCAATGCCCAAGAGGCACGGGAAAGCGAAGCGGTTGCGGCCGGCGGTAGCGATTGGCATAATCCGGAATATAGCCCATCCTCCGGGCCCCCGCGTTCATGGGCCTACCCGCGATTCCTATCTTTCCGATGTGGTTCCTCCCATCCAGCTTTACGTCCATGTTCCCTTCTGCGAAAAGAAGTGCCATTACTGCGACTTCGCCAGCTGGGAGATGCCGGCCGTGCAGCAGCGGCGGTGGACCGAAGTCCTTCTGAAGGAGCTGGAGGCCAAGGCCCCGTTCGCCGCGGGCCGCCCCATCGATACCGTTTTCTTCGGTGGCGGCACGCCTTCCCTCCTCGCCCCCGAATTCATGGAAGCCATCGTCGCGCGC
Organism: Fibrobacterota bacterium; assembly: GCA_019509785.1. NCBI lineage: Bacteria > Pseudomonadati > Fibrobacterota > Fibrobacterota bacterium. The sequence goes on from JAEKLQ010000049.1 coordinate 28,921, forward strand.
ATGCGATCGCTTTTCGATCTCTCCCGGACCCGGGAGATGTCCCTGGAATGCAATCCCAGCAGCCTTAAGCGCGAGAAGCTCGACCTGTACCATGCCCTGGGATTCACGCGCGCCAGCATCGGGATCCAGAGTTTCCATGCCGATGAACTGGCCCGCCTGGGCCGGGTGCATACGGTGGAAACCGCCCATCAGGCGTTGGCGACCGTGAAGGCGGACGACCGTTTCCAATTCAGCGGGGACCTGATCTTCGGAGTGCCGGGGCAGACGGAGGCGAACTTCCTGGAGAGCCTGCGCCAATTGCTTTCCTATCAGCCCGATCACGTTTCCTTTTACGGGCTCACTATCGAAGAAGGCACGGAGTTCTCCCGGCAGAAGGCGGCGGGAACCCTGATCATGCCGGAAGACGATGCCTACAACGGGATGTATCTGGCTGGGGTGGCCCTGTTGGCCGAAGCGGGGTACCGACGGTACGAAGTCTCCAATTTCTGCAGGCCGGGCAAAGCCAGCAAGCACAACCAAGGGTATTGGAACGGCGCGGAATACCTCGCCTTCGGCCCCGGCGCCCACGGCTTCATCGACGGCCGGCGCAGCGTATCGCCGCGATCCTTCGAGGACTATCTGGCTTGGGGCGCGAATGGATTTCCCGAGTCGGCCTGCGTGCTGGATATCTTGACCGATGATGACCGGCGCATGGAAGCGGTCATGCTGGGCCTGCGCCAGGACGACGGAGTGGATTTGGCAAAACTGCGCGGACTCGGACTGGATCCGCGCGACGCGACCCTCGATAAATGGGTACGGGCCGGAATGCTGCAGCGGACGGCCGGCGCGGCCCGGCTCGTCGATGCGGGTTGGCTTTTCCTGGATGAAATCTGCGCGGACCTGGTCGCGCGGTCCTAGCGCGCCGTATACCCGGATGCGCGCCCGGGGGATCGCAGGAAAGCCTTGAACTACGCTTCGCAGATCAGTTTGGGCGCGTAATCCAGGTAATCGCAACTCGCCAGATGGTACTCGGTCCCTTCCAGCTTTCCGAAGGCCTTTCCCGCCAGCTCTTTCCTCACCGAATGCAGATGCCCGAAGATGACGTGTTCCGCCCCCGCGTCGGCATACATGCGCGAGGCCCGGGACGGGCGCAGCAAATGATCCAAGGGGGGATAATGCGCCAGGCCGATCCGGATTCCGGGCATACCCGCGGGAATGGAATCGATGGAGAGCTTAAGGCGCATCAGATCGCGATCGTAAATGCGCTCCTGCTCCTTCACGTCCCCGTCGCTCTTGAGACCCGGGATGGGGCCCTTGGCCGGGTCCCATTCGATGAGGTCGAACACGGAATATTCCACCGTGTCCCATAGCCGCGCCCCGAAGAAAACGAAGGGCCCGATTTTGACGTGGTTGTTCTGGATGAAGGCGACGGAAGGCGGCAGTTCCCGTTCCAGGAGGGATGAGGATGGCCACCAAATATCATGGTTGCCCCGGAGGATGATCTTGCGGCCGGGGAGGGACCCCAGCCAACGCAAGTCCTCGAGGGCCGCCTCGAATTTCTTGGCCCAGCTGATGTCCCCGGGCACCGCGACCACATCGTCCGGTCCCACGGCCTTTTCCCAATTGGCCTTGATCTTATCGGGATGACGCACCCATTCCGCGCCGAAACGGTCCATGGTTTTGCCCGGCACCCCGAAGGCGAGGTGGGGATCGGAAAGCGCGAACAGCCTCATAACGTAAAGGTAAAAATCCCCGGGCCGGCATTTATCGGCCCCTATTTAAGGCCCCGAGGGGCGGCCTTCGGGCGGTACCCTTTATACCTTTGATCCCGGTGGCCGCGCCGGCCGCCGCGGAGCATCCATGGCCCATTCCGGCCCATCCGATTTCCCCGGTCGCCTGGTTTTCCACGTCGATATGGACGCCTTCTACGCCTCGGTGGAACAGCTCGAGAATCCGGCCTTGCGCGGAAAACCGGTGATCGTCGGCGGGGTCGACTCCATGCGGGGCGTGGTCTCCTCGGCCTCGTACGAGGCCCGCGCCTTCGGGGTGCATTCCGCCATGCCCGTGGCCCAGGCCCGCAAACGCTGCCCGCACGGGATCTACGTTGCCGGCCGCCACGCCCTTTACGGGGATTACTCCCGTCGCATCATGGACGTGCTTTCGGATTTCTCGCCCGTGCTGGAACAGGTTTCCGTGGACGAGGCTTTCCTGGATATGACCGGAACCAAGGGGCTGTTCGGACCGCCCGGGGTTTCCGGCCGGGCCATCAAGGAAGCCATCCGCGCGCGCACCGGCCTGACCGCCTCGCTGGGGGCCGCGGAGAACAAGTTCCTGGCCAAGTTGGCCTCGGATGCGCGCAAGCCGGACGGGTTGGTGGTGGTGTTTCCCGGCGAGACGCAGGCCTTCCTCGACCCCATGCCCGTCGATCGCCTGTGGGGAGTGGGGAAGAAGACCGTGCAGGAACTGCACCAGGTGGGTCTTTATTCCATCGCCCAACTGCGGGCCCAGCCCCTCGAATCCCTGGTCTCCCATTTCGGCGAAAACTTCGCCGTCCACGTCCATGCCCTCGCGCAGGGCCGGGACGATCGCGAGTTGGCGCCGGACTGGGAGGAAAAGAGCATTTCCCACGAATGCACCTTCGAGCGCGATTCCGGGGACGCGGAATTCCTTTCCGCCGTGTTGCTCGATCTTTCCGAAAGGGTGGCGCGACGCGCGCGCAAGGACGGCCGGGCCGGCCGCACGGTAACCTTCGTGTGGCGTAACCCGGACTTTACCCGCCAGTCCCACGCTCGTTCCCTATCCGCCGGCACCGATTCCAGCCAAGCCATCTACGAGGCGGCTTTTGGGCTGTTCCGGGAGGTCGCCGGACTGGGCGGGGACGCCGCGGCGGGGCGGTTACGCAAAGGTCCGCGCATGTTCCGCCTCATGGGCGTGAGGCTTTCCAATTTCGCCCGGGAAGGCCAGCAGACGTCCCTCTTCGAGCAACCCAAGCTCGCATCCGGGTTGGACCGGGCCATGGACGCGGTGCGCGATCGCTTCGGCGAGAACGCCATCCGGCGCGCCCGCTTGGCAGGCCAGGAGGACGGGGGGCAATCCCCGTAGCGCGGGCGAAAGAAAACCCGGTGCCGAAGTCGGAAACGGGATCGATGGTGGAACCAATCATGAGCGATGGCGATTTTCCGGCTTATATTTCCCCTCCGCACGGCTACCTTAATGCACTGCCGGCTCCGGCTGGGCATTCCCCGGCGGATTCGCGATCGGAAGGACGATGATGAAGATGGAAACCTCGATAGAGCACGGCAAAACGGCGCTGCGCGCGGGCCAAATGGGCATCGAGGGCGCGGCGAAGTGGCTGGCCCTGGCGGCCGCGGTGCTGGGCTGGATGTTCGACGGCCTGGAAATGGGCCTCTTCCCGCTGGTAGGCCGCCCCGCCCTGACCGAGATGTTGGGGGGCGCGGATATCGGGCCTTGGTTCGGCGTCATCATGGCCGTCTTCCTGGTGGGCGCGGCTTTCGGGGGAATCGCGCTCGGATGGCTGGGCGATCGCATCGGACGCACCCGCGCCATGGTGTGGAGCGTCTTGGCCTATTCCGTTTTCTCGGGACTGGGGGCTTTCGTCACCGCGCCTTGGCAATTGGCCATCCTGCGTTTCCTGGCCGCGCTCGGCATGGGCGGCCAGTGGGCCTTGGGTGTCGCCTTGGTCATGGAAATCTTCCCCTCCAAATCGCGCCCACTCATGGCCGGCGTGATCGGCGCATCGGCCAACGTCGGCTTCCTTCTCATCGCGGCCCTGTCCATAGGCCTCAACTCCGTGCTCGCCAGCCTCGCGACGGTCCTGCACGGGGCGCTCCCCGACTCCCTGGTATCCATCCTGCTGCGCAACGGGAGCTGGCGCCTGCTCATGATCCTGAGCGCCACCCCCGCGCTCCTGACCTTCCTGATCCGCGTTTTCGTCCCGGAGTCCGGCATGTGGGAGGCCCAGTCCCAGGCGGGCGGAAAGGCGCCGCGCATCGGGGACCTGTTCCGGAACGGCCTCGCCAAAAGCACTTGCCTAGGCGCCGCCTTGGGGGCCATCGCCCTGCTCGGCACCTGGGCCTCGGTCCAATGGATCCCGTCGTGGGCCGGCAAGATCGCGACCGGCGTCCCCAATGCGGCCGCCAACGTTCAGATCGCCTCGGCATTGGGGGCCATCGTATTCAGCATCTTCTTCGCGCTATTCGCGGAACGGTTCAACCGCCGATCTACCTACTTCGCCCTCTCCCTGCTTTCGCTGATCTCCTGCGCCATCCTCTTCCGTGTCCCTATGCATTACGGATTCGCCTTCCGGTTCTGGACCTTCTTCGTGGGCGGCATCACCGCGGGGTTCTACGGGTTGCTTCCGCTTTATCTCCCGGAATTGTTCCCGACGCGGGTTCGCGCCATGGGCTCGGGCCTCACCTTCAACGCCGGCCGCCTCATCGCCGCCTTGGGGGCCGTTTCCGGCGGGGCGCTGGTCAAGTCCTTCGGCGGGGACATCGCCCGCATGTGCTCCATCGTCAGCCTGGTCTACGCATTGGGCCTGGTCCTCGTTTGGTTCGCGCCGGAGACCAAAGGCAGGCCCCTGCCCGAGTAACCGGGCCGGCAACCGGGCGCGGCGCCCGCGGGATAATTACTTTTAGGCGCCGGCGCGGTCGCGCCTTGGAGAACTTCCCGCATGGCCCCGCTTCCCGTTCCCCTGCTCCGCTGCGGCGGACCCGCGAATCTGCCCCAATCCATCGCCCTGCGGGCCGGGCCCGTGTCCCTGCTCTTCGAGCAAGGCGAGCTTCGGCGGATACGTCTGGGGGATCGCGAAGTGCTCCGCCGCATCTACCTGACCGTGCGGGGGCCCGATTGGTCCACCATTCCCCCGGTCCTCTCCGATCTGCAAATCGAGAGCTCTCCCGATTCATTCGTCATGATGTTCCGCCTCGATTGCAAGCAGGGGGATGCGGATTTCACCTGGCAGGTTTCCGTGCGGGGCAATCCCGAGGGAGTCGTCCGCTTCGATGCGCGCGGCACAGCCAACCAGGCTTTCGACACCAACCGCGTGGGCATCTGCGTGCTGCATCCTTTGAGGGAATGCGCGGGAAATCCCGCCCTGGTTCGCGATCCCCACGGGCAGACTTTCGAAGGACGATTCCCGGAAACCATCCAGCCCGATCAGCCCTTTTTCAACATGAGCGAGATCCTGCACGTGGTGGAGAAGGAATGGCTGGCCATGGTCTATTTCGAGGGCGAGCATTTCGAGATGGAGGACCAGCGAAATTGGTCCGATGGCTCGTTCAAGACCTATTGCCCTCCCCAGGCCAGACCCAAGCCCAGGCGCCTCGAAGCCGGCTTCGAGACCCATCAGATCGCCACCCTTTTGTTCCAAAGCCCGGACAAGAAACCCATTTCCGATTTGGCGGCGGCCTTGGCCGCGGCCGGGATCTTCCGTCCCGCCGACGGGGCCCCTCCCGTGCTCAAGCCGCGGACCGACGATGGGCGGCCCGTCCCCGGCTTCGGTTTCGGATTGGCCAGCCACGGCCAGCCCTTGGCGCCCCAGGACGTGTCCCGCATCAAGGCCTTGTCTCCCTTCCACCTGCGCGCCGACTTCCGCCTGTCCCAGGCCGGGTGGCGGCGGGAACTGGAACGCGCCGTGTCGCAGGCGCGCGCATTGTCCGTTCCCCTCGAATGCGCATTGGTATTGTCCAAGGACAGCGGTCCGGCATTGGCCGAATTCGCCGCCGCGTGGGAAGCCGCCGAAGGGGAATGCCTGCGATGGCTGGTCTTATCGGAGGAGAGCGACGCCACCTCCGACGCCGACCTGCAAGCCGCGCGGGATGCCTTGGGGCCGCTCGATCCCCTCGCCGCTTTCGCCCGCGGATCGAAGGGGGACTTCGTGTTGCTGAACCGGAATCGACCGGAACCGAAGGCCGGCATGGCCCTGGCCTACGGTCTTTGCCCCCAGGTGCATTTGATCGACAACCGGACCTTGGTCGAGTCCCTGGAGGGGCAGGCCTGGACCCTGATCACCGCTGCCAAGACCTGGCCCCGAAGCAAGGTTTCCGTGACGCCGATTACATTGAAACGTTCGCCGTTCTCGGTCGCGCTGAAAACCCCTCCGGTGGCGGGGGATATGGCTTCCGCTCTCCCGTGGCGGAACAAGGTGGATGCCCGGCAGTTCTCGCTTTTCGGGGCCGGCTGGGCCTTGGGCAGCCTCAAGCGGATGTCGCTTTACGGCGCGGACAGCGCTACTTACTTCGAGACCCACGGCCTGTTAGGGCTGATGTCGGGCGCGGCCCTTCCGGACGATTTGCTGAAACCCGCGGGCATGGACTTTTCGATGCAGCCAGGCTTGGTCTATCCCATGTGGCACGTGTTCGCCGACTTCGCCGATTTCGTCGGGGGATTCGCTTACGACGTGGAATCGCAAGCGCCGCTCAAGTTCGATGCCGTGCTCCTGCACGCGGGGGATAAAGCCAGCATCTTGCTGGCCAATCTGGAGGAAACCGGGGCGACGCTACGCTTGGAAGAATTGGGCAACGTGGCCGGCGTCCGCCGGCTGCACGAAGGCAACGCCTGGGAGGCGATGCGCGATCCGGAAAGTTACCGGAAGTTGCCCTTCGAACCCATGCCCGGCCATGCCGAAGGTTGGGACATCGAATTGCGTCCCTTCGAGTATATCCGCATCGATCTCTCGGCGGGCTAGCGGTCTAACCCTTACCCGGCTCGACGATGAATATCGCGGGCTTCCCCTTGCGGATCATGGCGAGCAACAACCGTAAGGCGTGGATGCGATCCCGCACTCCGGCCGATCTCAGCTTGAGCCGCTTGATCTTGGTCTGCACGGGATGACGCTTGCGTCGGGTCAGCGCCAGGACCAAGCCGCCGGCAAGCAAACTGCCGGTAACGATGAGCGCAGGCATAGCCATTCGCCGCAGGCGCGCCTGCGGAGCGAATTTCCTTTTCAATTCCCGTAAATGCCGATCCAGGCTGGCCCTGGTGATGGAGATGCTTTCCTCGATTTCATCGGGGGAGGCTTGGGTCCAATCAGGGGTGGTTCGAGAGGCCATGGTTTATCCTTTCCCCGCGGGACTACTATTCCTTTTGGAAACGGAATTCCCCATGGCGCGACCCTTCTCCTCCGGTCGCGCGCCGGGCTGCCCCCGTAGGGCGCGGAAAGAACGGACCGTCCGCCAGGACCCGGGTTTCGGATCGGCATGCTTGAGGGATCGGAATCCGCCCAAGAGCAACACCAACGCGCCGATGCCGAGCAAGGCCCCCAGGATCAGCGGGCCGATCCAAGCGGCCATAAGCGCTGAAAGGCCTAGCGCGATCAGCCCCATCGTGAGCAAATGATCGAGGAATAGGCACATGTAGAAGACCGAGAAAAGGGCGATACCGATGGCGGCGCCGAACAAGGCAGCGCTTTTGCCGAGATCGCGCGCCTTGGAGACGGCTTCGCGCTTGGCCAAGGCGATTTCCTTGCGGATGAGATCGGCGATGTCATCCTTCATTTCGCGGAGCAATTGGAATATCGAGGTATCCGGATGCGTATCCATGAATGCCATGGGGAACCCCCTTAATCCCAAAATACGTTCCGGCCAATGCGGTCGGAGCTATTATTCCTGGGAAGGAAAACCGGCAAGGATGCCGACGGCGAGGAAAATCATGGGCGCATATCGCGATGAGATGGAGTTGGCATTGATGATGGCTGCCGAAGCGGGAAAGATCATCCTCCCGCATTTCCGCGACGCCGCATCGCTGCGCGTCGAGACGAAGGCCGATAACAGCCCCGTCACCATCGCGGACCGCTCCGCCGAAGAGGCGCTCCGCAAGCTGATGGAAGCGCACACTCCGGGGTATGGCATAATCGGCGAAGAGTTCGGGTCGTCGGCGGGCCGTACCGACCGCGAATGGGTCATCGATCCCATCGATGGGACCAAGGCCTTTATCCACGGCGTTCCCTTGTTCGGTACCCTGCTGGCTCTGCTCGAGAAGGGCCGGCCGGTGGTCGGAGTCATTTCCCTGCCCGCCCTTGGCCAGGTCCTTTACGCCACTGCCGGCGGGGGCTGTTTCCTGGACGGAAAACCTTGCCGCGTTTCTTCCGTCGATCGCGTTGAAGACTCCCTCCTTTTGGACGGGAGCACGACGACGATGGAACGCCTGGGTCATGGGCCCGCTTGGGCCTCGCTACGAAACCGCGCCAAGCTTCACCGGGGGTGGGGGGATTGCTATGGGCACATGCTGGTCGCCTGCGGCAGGGCCGAAGCCATGTTCGACCCGATCGTTTCGATATGGGATGTGGCCCCGATGGCGGTGATCCTGCCGGAGGCGGGGGGAAGATTTTCCGCCTTATCGGGAAAGGCGTCGATTACGGAAAACTCAGGGATATCTTCCAACGGCAATATCCACGAAGAAATCCTGCGCGGCTTGGGGCATGTACCGGCTTGAACGCCGCCCATCAGTCGGTGATCCACTCTCCATCGTCTTCTTCGCCGCCTTCCTCGATTTCGAGCAGCGACATGGGAAGATAGAGGAGCAGATCCGAAGCAACCAAACCCAAAGTCCCCCGATCCTTCCTCGCCAAGTCGCCGGCTTTCCCGTGCGCGAAGGCCGCCAAGGATGCGGCCTGGTCCACCGGGCGTACGGCCAGCAAGGCCGCGACGACACCGGCCAACACGTCTCCCGAACCCGCGGTAGCCATGCCGGGATTCCCGACCGGCAACACCGCCAGGCGCCCGTCCGGGGCCGCGAAAAGGGTGGTCGCCCCCTTGAGAAGAAGATTCAGGTTGGTTTTTTGCGACCATGCCCGCGCGGCCCGCATCAGATCGAGGGGATGCTCGTAGTCGTATTCTCCTCCCATGCGCTTGTATTCCCCGGCATGCGGCGTAACCACGAAATTCTCGTAGCCGCGCAGGTCGGGCTGGAGGGGGAACTCGGGATTCACGTAGGAGAGTGCGTCGCCGTCCAAAGCCACGCGCCGGCCCTTCAGCTTGGGGATGAGGCCCTGCAGGAAGGCCATGGTTTCGGGATGCTTTCCCAGGCCGGGTCCCAAGAGAACGCTATCCGCCCAGGCCAGGGATTCTTCCAACTCGGATAAATGATCGGGTCGGAAGTGCCCGGGCCCTTGCGGGCCTATGCCTTCCGATGCGCCTACCGGGATGCCGATGATCTCCAGGATATGTACGGCGACCTCGGCGTGGATGCCTGCGGGGTAGGCGATCTTGACCATGCCCGCCCCGGCCCTCAGAGCCGCATTCGAGCTCAGAGCCGCGGCCCCGTGCATGCCGCGCGATCCCGAGATCACCAGGACTTTGCCCGTGGTGTACTTGTTGGCGCGGTAGTCGCGCTCGGGGTAATCCGAAACCGCGTCATCCATGGTGTAGAGACGTAAGCGGGAAGGCTGGCCCATCAGCATTTTTTCGTCGAAGCATATCGGGCTGTAACCGACCTTGCCGTATGCCAGGGAGGCGGGGTAGAAGGCCGAGGATATCTTCATCGCCCCCAAGCATACCGTGGCGGCGGCTTGGACGGCGCTGCCGGACAGGATGGGAGAATCGCAACGGACTCCCGAAGGGATGTCTACGGAAAGGATGGATACTCCGCTCTGGTTCATCCCGAAGATGCAGGATTGGATCAGGCCTTCGGGATCGCGATCGATGCCGCTGCCAAGCAAGGCGTCGACGATGAGGGCGATATCCTGGAACACCGGCAAATCGAGGGGAGAGCGGACGCTATGGATGGGGAGATCGGCATCGGAGAGGGCTTGTTGTAGGCGTTGGGTCTCCGAGGAAAAACCACGCTCTCCCGGCACCTGGTAAATGACGACGGGATATCCGGCCTGCGAGGCCAGCAAGGCGGCGGAGAGGCCGTCGGCGCCGTTGTGGCCGTGGCCGCATACGAATGCGATGGTCTGATCGCGGCGCAGATCGCGCGGCGGTTCATCCGGGGGCAGATCCTCGTCCGGGAGATCGTCATCGGGTAAATCATGTCCGGCATCATCTTGCTCGAGCATGGTCTTGATGGTTTCGAACACCGCCTCCCCGGCGCTCTGGATCATGTCGTATTCGCTGAGACCGGATTCGCTCGAGGTCTTGCGCTCGACTTCCTTTATTTCCGCCAGGGTGAGGATGGGGATCATGCTTCCTCGCTTGATATATGAAGGTGGCTTGTCGCGGTTCCTCGCCCGATAACGCACCGCGAGGCTTGAAAATAAAAAACCGCGCATGCGCGCGGTCGAAGAGGGCAAGGGACGGGAGCGATCAGGAGTTCTCGATGTCGCCGAGGATCTCGTCGATCTCGTCCTGGACTTCCTGCTCGAACTTGGTGGGGCGGCGTCTTTCGATGATGATGGCGCGCTGATTGATCGCCTTCTTCAAATCGACGATCCGCTTCTGCTCCATGTCGAGATTCATTTTCTCCATCTTGGCCAAGCGGATGCGCAGCAGCAATTGCCCGAAGGATGCGCCCGTGATGAACACCGCCGCGAGGATGGTGAGAATGAGGATTTCAGTGGAGATCATGCTTCCGCCGCTTTTCGGGAATCAAGATACCTTTTCGCCGCTTCGGTGTTGAAATTTAGTCTATCGAGCAGCAAAATGGCGTCTTCCGGATCGAATTTCATGGGGAAGGGAGAGCCCTCTTTCCATGAATTGAGCGCTTTTAGGATGGGAAACGCCAAATTCTCGATCCGGTAGCGCTCCTGGTTGAGCTTTAACGTATCCATCAGATCCAAAAGCACAAAAAACGGCTTCAGGTCCATGCGCACATCCGATTCGATCAGGCGCTTCCCGATCACCAATAAGTAATCATGGAGACGGGCCTTGGCCGGACCCAGGTGCGCCGGGTATCCCTGCACCCGCAGATTCGTGGCCAGTACCAAGGCTCGCAGGAGTTCCGCGATATCGTCCTTGGCGATGCCGGCGAGCAGGGCTTCCACCATGCGGAAGTTCTCGATCAGGTTCGCGGATTGCCGCACGCTGCGCGGGAGGTTCCAGTCCAGGCGATGGAACTGCCTCTGCTTCACCGCGAGGCGCCATTCCTGCATGCGCACTTCCGGCTCCGATTCGCGCCAGAAATCGTTCTTCAAGCGCCTGGTCATCGCGGCTTTGATGTCGAGGGGGAGATCGCGGGCGGAGAGCACCATCGGGTTGAGGGGCGCGAGCCATTCCTTCACCGTTTCGGAGTGCGGGCTCGTGTCCGGCATCCATGCTTCCAGGGGAACGGGCGGGCGATGGCAGTATGCGTAGACTTCCGCATCGAATCCGTCCTCATGGAAGATAAGCCAGGCGACTTCGCTGGCGCCGGTGACCTCGTGGACGAAGCGCGTTTCACGGATCGTCCAAAGGCCGAAGGCGCGGCGCGTGGCGCCGGCGACCCGCCAGGCCGGGCTTTCGGAGTAGAGGAACGGCGCTTGCGAGAAGTCCTTGGCCCATTGGCCCATGGCGAGGTACGCATGCAAAGGCAAGGTCGCCCGCTCGAGTTCCAGGAACACTTGATCGCCGGGTTTGGCCTCGAGATTGGACTTGGCTTCGGAAAGCGCGGCCAGGAAGTCGCGACGCACGGCGGGCCCCGCCCCTGAGGCTTCCAGGAGGGAAAGCGCGCGCTGCGCGTATTTCAGGTTCTGGACGGTTTCGATGCCCGTGAGTTCGGAAAAGAACCAGGCGCAACTGGTGAAGATGTAGTGCGAGAAGCGGAGGATCTCGATTAGATCGGCCGCGCGGGTCTTGTCCGCTTCCGGTTTGAGGTTGGCTTCCCACCAGGCCTTGCGGACGCTGGCATCGAGTTGCCAGGCCAGAAGCGCGCTATCTTGCGCGCGCGCCCAGTCCTTGAATAGCAATGGCCCGCCCGTCTGCACGAAGGTGTCGGCGGCGAGGTACAGGAGATCGAAGGCATGGCGCAAGGGCCCGCGCCACTTCTGGTTCCAGCCCGGCTGCCCTCCGGTGGAACAACCGCAGTCTTCCTTCCACCGGGCCACGCCGTGGGCGCACGACCAGGCCGTGCCGTCGCCGTGGGCGTTCTTCAGCCGTACCTCATGGCTCGGGGGATGCTTGGCGAGGAACCAGGCGTAGTTGACCGGGGTCATCTCCAGCTTCGGAGCCACGTCCTGGAAGAGGAAGGCGGCGCACATGTCGCCGAAAGGTTCGTGGTGGCCGTAAGACTCGCCATCGGTGCAGACGGAAACCAACTGGTCGTTGGCGTCGCGATGATCGAAGGCGCCGGAGATGCGCTCGCCGAAACGCACCGCGTCCTTCAGGAGATGTTCGAACCCGACTCCGTGGGAAAGCGGTCCGTCGTAAAAGAAGACGTCCAGATAGCCCTTCTCGATGGGCGTGCCCTCGGCATCCACGGGGAAGATGCGGTACGGGCGGCGCGGATCGACGTTGTTGTGCGAAACGTCGGACCAGGTTTCTTCGCTGAGGGCGCGCACTTTGTAGGCCTGGGTGGGCGCCAGGACGGTGAATTTGATTCCCTCCCGGATCAAGGCCACCACGGTATCCATGTTGATGGCCGTCTCCGCGCACCACATGCCTTCGGGCTTTCGTTTGTAGCGGCGTTCGAAGTCGGCGACGCCCCAACGGATCTGCAGGCGCTTTTGCTCGGCGGTGGCCAAGGGCATGATGACGTGGTTATAGACCTGGGCCAACGCGTTGCCGTGGCCTTCCAGGCGCTCGCAACTGAGGCGGTCCGCCTCCAGGATGCGGGAGTAGGTGTAGGCATGCTTCTCTTCCAGCCACGAGAACAAGGTCGGGCCGATGTTGAAGCTCATGTAGGCGTAATTGTTCGCGATGTCGCGGATGCGGCCATGGCTGTCCAGGATGCGCGAGGCCCCGTTGGGCGCGTAGCATTCGCGGAACACCCTTTCGTTCCAATCGTGGATGGGCGCGGCCGAGGGCTGCAATTCCACCTGATCCATCAAGGGATTTTCGCGCGGCGGCTGGTAAAAATGCCCGTGGATGCAGAAATAGCGGTTGGTCTTGGGGAGCGCCATGCGTAGAACCAAATGTATCTATTTCCCCGTCCGGAAGGCCATGGGTTTCGGATGGGTAAGTGTGGCTGCTTTTGTCAGTGCCAGCCGAAGGCCGAACCGTTGGAGTCGGTCACGGTGCGCCCGTGCGTCTTGGACTTCAGGAGTTCCAGGCCTTGCTCGAGAATGGCGCGGCGATCAATCGAGCCGGGCCGGAACCAATATTCCTCGTCCTGGTTGACGCGCACGTAGCATTTGTCGGCGATGGCGCGATCTCCCAACAAAACCTCGAAGGTGGCTTGGCGGCCATCCAATACGACATTGCGGATCCAGCGTATGCTCATGGCGGAATTTCACCTCAAGGCTTTGATCCTCCCGCGCGAAAACTCGGGGACCACGCCTCGTTGGTATTTTATGAGGAGGTCTTCGTATCTGGCAAGGGCCGCTTGCCGGCCGCCGGGCAGCTTTTCCTCCAAGAAGGCGGCGCGCGCTTCGGCTTCATAGCCTGCCAGGCGCACCGGGCTCCGCTTCGCTACCGCGTCGAATACGGCTATGGCGCTGTCCGGCTCCATTTGGGACAAAAGGATTTGGGCTTTTTCAAGTTGCGCGAAGGGCCACAGGTCGGAGGCCGGCGGAACGTGGTCCAGATTGGCCTTACGCTCGGCGGCAGGGCGGGGCGCCTCGGGCAGCCCGTGGAAGAACGGGCCGCGGGCCGCGGCGGCGGTATCCTGAAGCAGGAAGAAGCGATAGTCCAAGGCCCGTTGCGCTTCTTCGCTGCCGGTGTAGGCGGAAGCCAGCACCAAGAGGGAATCCGCCGCGTTGAAGCGTCCTTGATCGAGGGCCAGGCAAGCCTGCCAGAAAAGGATGGGTCCCGTGCCTTCCTGCCTCTTGGGATCGCGCTTGAGCGCCTCCAGGGTGCGTGCGGCGTCTTGCGGGCGGCCCAGCGCCATCTGGGCCTGGGCGGTCAGCAGCCGGGCGCGGAAGCCCCAGGGCGAAGGCGACTTGGCCGCCCGGCCCTGGGACAATTCCAGGGCCTCCTGCGGGCGCGCGAGCTTGAGCAAGGCGGCGGCCACGAAATAGGCTTCTTCCCCGTTGTACTCCGCCGAGGGTAGCTTGCCGGTTACGTCGGCTCCGCCCGCCTCGGACAATAAGCCCGCCCAATCCTGCATTTGGAAACGGATGCGCAAAGCCGCGCTGCGGGCTTGCGCGCGCCATGGCGGAGGCAGCTTACGCCAATCCATCGCCGCCAGGATGGCCGCGGCATAATCGAAATAGCCCAGCGACTGAAAGCGATTGACGCGATCGAGGACGGCTCCGGGCCCGGGATCCCGCAAAGCGCGCCAAGCCTGGAAGGACCGGAAAGCGGCCGCGTAGGCGTGCTCTGACCAGGCCAGGTTTTCCAGGATCTCAGCGGTGCGGGGCACGCGATGCCGGTAGGCTACGGACAAGGAATCCAGCCATGCTTGCGGGGAAACTTCCGTGCCCGGGGTGCGAAAGGCGTTATCCAGCTGGTACTGGGCCAGGCCGGCTTGCACCGTATCGATCTCCACCTGCCGCAGCAGGCTCATGGCCGCGTGGAAGGGATCGGGAACGGATAGATAGAGCGAGAAGAGCTCGCGCCAGGCTTCCGATTCGAACGGGCCTGAAGTCAGGCCGTCCGCGACCAGGCAGGCTTCGGCCAACCAGGCGACGTCCAAGGTGCGCGAAGAATCGCGGCGGGAGCGCATGCGCGCGAGCCACCCCGGGAGCCAGCCCTCGCCGGACGGAAGTTTGGCGCGCAGGAGTTTATCCGCGGGGCTGGGGGAACGATCGGCTAGGAATCGCTCGAAGGGCATGCGCAGGCCGGTGGCGGAAGTGTCGGAACGGCGAAGGCAAGCGGCGGCGTCCAGGAACGCAGGCGGATCGGGAATGCCTATAGGGAGCGCGGCCAGCATCTCGCGGCAGGCCGCCGGAAGGACCGCAGCCGGCGTGCCCGCGGAGGCCCCCGGTTCGGATGCGCGCGGGAGGGAAAAGCAGATCAAGGCCAAGAGCGCGGCCGGGATCGGCCGCGAGCGACGCACTCAGTTCCCCCGGATGAAAACGGGGTGGAGGGTATCCGCACGGTTGCCGTTGGAACCCACTACAGTCATGTTGTAAGTGGTTTTTTGGACCAGGCCGGGGATGGTTGCTTTCCAGGTATCGTTGGTAATAACCGCGGACACCGGGGTGCCCGAGGGAGTAATGGAGACCACGGCCACCGAAGTGGCATTTCTCTGGATGCCGGTCAGGACCAAGGTGTCCGTCGTGAAGGTCCCCGGCAACGCGTCGAGACTGATGGAAACCGCGCAGGCGGGATCGCAATCGGTATCGGCGCAATCGATCAGGCCGTCCCCGTCGTTGTCGATCTTGTCGGTGCAGATCTCCGGGACATAGTTCGTAAAGGTCGTATCCTGCACGCATTTCGATGCGGTGAAAACGAGTATGACCGCGCCCGCGGCCGCCAGGCCTGCGGCGGCGCGGAGGCCGGATACGGAAAGAACCTTCATGGGACTCCTGGGTAGCGTGGCGGATGACGGACAAGGAAAATAGCTACTTCCAGCGGTACAGCCCAAGGTGCCCGAGGATCACCGCAACCAGGATGATGGGAACATGCAGGATTTCGCACCAAAGGAGATTGCGCAGGATGCCCGCATGCCCGAGGCGGCGCGAGGTCACGGATAGGAATACGGCGTTGAACGCGATCTTTACCGCCGCGGGTACGAGGAACAGCCAGGCCGGCACCAAACCGGCCAAGACCAGGACGGGGCCGAGGGCCAGCCACCAATAAAAGGCGTAGATGCAGCAGAGCAAGGCCACGAAGCCCTTCTCATCGTAATGGGCGCCATTGCTGGCCCAGCGCGCGCGTTGGATGAGCATCGCCTTCCAAGTCGGGGCGGGGGAAGTGGAGACGCAGGCCTCCGGATCGGAATTGTACGCGACCTTGCACCCGGGCACCTTCTGCATCTTGCGCACCAGCAGATCGTCGTCCCCGGAAACCGTATCTTCCAGGCCCTGGAAGCCGCCTACGCCTTCGTAGAGCGCGCGGCGGTAGGCCAGGGACGGCGCGCTGGCGATCATGGGCCGACCCAGGGCGAAGGTGGCGGCTTCGATGCTGACCAGGCCGAACACCTCGTGCTCCTGATATCTGGACAGCAGGCTGCCGTCACCGCGGATGCGTTTAGGGCCTTGCACGATCCCGATGCCCGGCGAGAAACGCGCGGCCATGCTCGAGAGCCAGCCCGGGCGCGCCAGGCAATCGGCGTCCGTGGTCATCAGGATCTCTCCCTTGGCGGCCGCGAAGCCGGCGGCCAAGGCGCGTTTCTTGGGGCTGGGCACGGAAGGGGAACCGACGGGGATTTCGGCCGCGGTGAAGCGCGGATCGAGCGCGCAGAATTCCCGCAAGATGGTTCCGGTAGCGTCCCCGGAGCGATCGTCCACGCAGATGACTTCCCATTCGCCCGCGTAATCCTGGGCCGCCAGCGCTCGTAAGGTGGCTTCGGCATTGGCCTCTTCGTTGCGCATGGGGACGACCACGGAGACACTCGGCAATCTCTCGTCCCCATCCCCATCGGGTGATCGATCCCCATCGCCGGATCGCGAACGCGAGAGCGGGCGGGTGGCCGTCGCGAGAGGCAGGGGACGACTGGACTTCGCAAGGGCAGGGCTCTCCAGGCGTAAGGCGCCGACGGTGAAGAAGAGCAGCAAGGCGGAGTAAACGGCGGTGAGGATCAAGACCCCGGCGATGACAATTAGTACCAAAATATCGTCCCGGGCATGGTCGGAAAAATAATCATCATCCGCGGGAAGGGGAACTATCTTTCCGCCATGCATACGCGTCGCGCAAAAATCCTCGCTACAATGGGCCCCGCCCTCGAAGATCCCGCCGTGCTGGCGCGGGCCATCGAAGCCGGGGCCAACGCCTTCCGCATCAACTTCTCCCACGGGGATCAGGGGCAACACGCCCGTTACCTGGCTTCCATCCGCGCGGCGGCGAAACGGCTAAAGGCCCCCGTCGGGGTGCTCGCGGATCTGATGGGCCCCAAGGTGCGGGTGGACGCGCGGGAATACGATCTGGAAAACGGCGCCTTGGTGGGCCTGGTCGCGCGGCCCGGGGACCCCGGGGCGGGGGAGATCGGGATCAGCTATCCGGGCCTATGCGATTTGATCGGCCCCGGCCAGCGCATCCTGTTGGACGACGGCAAGCTGGAGATACGGGCCGAAGGCAAGGCGCGGCGCTCCAAAGGCAAGGGCCCCAAGGTCATGTGCCGCGTCATCCGCGGGGGAATCCTGCGGCCCAACAAATCCTTGAACGTACCCGGTGTCAACCTCCGCTTGCCGATCCTGAGCAAGAAGGATAAGGATGATCTGGCGTTCATCATCAAGGCCGGTTTCGACTGGGTGGCGGCCTCCTTCATCGGGCACGGGGACGACATCCGCGCCATCAAGCGATTCATGGCGGGTCTCGGCGCTTCCATTCCGCTGGTGGCGAAGGTGGAAAGCGCCCAAGCGGTAGACAACCTGGAAGGCATCGTGGACGCGGCCGAGGGCGTTATGGTGGCCCGTGGCGATCTGGGCGTGGAATTGGATTTGGAATTGATCCCCGCGGTACAACGCGAAGTCATCAAGATCGCCCGGGAAAAAGGCAAGCTGACCATAGTGGCGACGCAAATGCTGGAGTCCATGATGACTTCGGCCCGCCCTTCCCGCGCCGAGGTCACCGACGTTTCCACCGCGGCGCTGGCGCGCGTCGACGCCCTGATGCTTTCAGGCGAAACCGCGGCGGGCAAATATCCCGTGGAGACGATAGAGATGATGGACCGCATCATCACCACTACCGAACGCGGAATGGTCAAGGACTTCGTGGATATCCGGCATTCCGATCCCATCGCGCTGGTGTGCGAGGCGGGATTGTACCTGAGCGCCAACAGCAAGGCGAAGGCGCTGGTGGCATTGAGCACCCACGGCACCACGCCGCGCATCCTCTCCACCTACCGCGGAAACATCCCCGTGGTCGTGGCCTGCGAGCGGCCGGAGATCTACCATCGCAGCACCTTGTATTACTCGGTCTATCCCCGCATGATCAAGGCCGTGCGGAATCCCGAGCTGGTCTTCCGCAAGTTGGAAGCCGATCTTCTCCGGGAAGGATTGGTGGAGAAGGGGGACGTCCTCGTCTTCACCTTCGGGCATCCCGTCCACACCCGCCACGGAACCAATAGCATCCGTCGCTGGGTGGTGGCGGAACCCAGCCGGATCCGGAACGAGAAGCCGCGGGGAAGATAAAGCCCCTTCGCGCCCGCTGGCTTACCCGGCGGGGCTAATGCTTGTGGATAGGGGCGTATGCCCTTAACGCGTCGACCTGGACGAATCGATCCTCTTCCGGGCACCACCCGGTGAGCTTCCCCCCGTAAACGCAACCGGTATCCAAGCCTTTGAAACCCGGCAGATCGACCAAGCCCCTTTGGGCCCAATGGCCGAACACGACCACGCGACCGGGCTCCACGCAGGCGAACCAAGGCGGATCGCCCGGGCGATTGAGGTTATCGCCGCGGCCGTCCCAGGTGCGGATGTTGGTCAGGATGCGCGTATCGGTAGCGGCCGGATCGGGGTTCCCCGGCTGTAGCCCGGCATGCACCAGCAGGATGTCCCCCAGGTCCAGCCAATAGGGCCAGGATCCGATCCAGGCGGCCCATCTGTCCCGGTCCGGCCCCAACGCGTCCACGTAATCCTGATGTTTCGGCCGCGATCCGGCTGCCATCGCGCGCGCGGCTTCCAGCAAGGCGACATCGTGGTTACCGAGTACGACGGCGGCTTTGAGCTCATGCAGGCGGGCCAAGGCGCCCGGCACATCGGGACCTTTGCCGACGATGTCCCCCACCGCGAAGAGTCGGTCGATGCCGGGGCGGAACGCGAAGCGGGAAAGGAGGGCGTCCAGCTCGGCCCGGCATCCGTGCAGATCGCCGACGAACAGGCGACGAGACGGGTCATTCATGCCCCGAATATACATCCTGGATCCGGCGCTGGGATTTGTACCTTCTCGGCCGGAAGCCATGGCCGAAGACAAAGACCTCATCCACATCCTCAAGCTCCTCGACGACGACAGCCCGAAGGTGCGGCATAGCGTATGGGAACGGCTCGAGGCCAACCTCCCCGCCTGGGAAAACCACATCCGCGCGCGCCTGCCGCAATTGGCGGACGCTCCCCGCCGGCGCCTGGAGGATCTGCTTTCGGGCCGCGCCCGCCGCGGCTTCCGCCGCGCCTGGATGCGTTGGCGCGATCTCAACGGGGACGCGGAAAAGCTCGAAGGCGCTTTGGCCGGCCTCTCCTGGTATCTGGCGGAGGATCGCGCCGGGCGTAAACGCGGCGGCGATGGCGACGCGCCCGTGAACCATGAAAGGCGTGCGCCCATGCGCTCGGACGCGGGGCAACTTCCGCGGCACCCCGCCTTGGCGCCGTTATTGGACGGCTTGACCGCCGCTTACCGCGCCGTGGCGGCCGTGCCTTCGGCCAGCGGCCTCGCGGCATTCCTCTTCGCCGGCCAAGGTTTCAAGGGCGCCGAAGGCGATTACTACGATCCGGAGCACAGCGATCTGGTCCTGGTCATCGAACGCCGTCGCGGCATCCCCATCAGCCTGGCCTGCGTTTTCATCCTGGTAGGCCATCGCCTCGGCCTTTCCATCCACGGCTGCGACGTGCCGGAGCATTTCCTGACCCGCGCGTCCGAAGGGGGCCGCGATATCATCATCGATTGCTTCGACGGCGGGAAGATCCTCGACCCGGAAAGCCTCGCCCAACTTGAGCTCAAATACGCTCCGGCCTTCGCGCGCTTGCTTAGGACCCCGGCGGAACCGGATGCCATCGTCGCGCGCGTCCTGCGGAACCTGATCAACGCCTATCACTTGGCGGGCGATCGGCAGGCCAGCCAATTCATGTTCTCCTTGGCCGAGGATCTGCGTGGGGGGCGCCCGGCGGCCGGGGCCGTGGCGGATATCGTCAGCGAGGCCCAAGACGAAGCGGGGCCGGAACGGCCCTTCGGCGAAGGCACGGACAAGGAAGAAGACGAAGGCTCCGACGGATCGAATCCCGATCTGGAGTAGACCGCGCCTAGCGTAGCGGTCCGCAACTTCGTGGCAGCCCCGCTTCGCGGGCGCGCCGGAAATCACCAATACTCTTCGATATGCAGGCTGCCCGGCGCTTGGGTGGAATAGGCCGAATAGCCCAGCGGTTCCAGGATGCCCTGCACTTCATGGATCATCGCTGGATTGCCGCATAGGAACACCGACGTCCGGGCCGGATCCAATTCCACCTCCAGCTTGTCGCGAAGGAGATTGGAATGGAACCACTGGGTGATGCGGCCGGATTCGCCCGTCCACCAGGGATCTTCCTTGGTGCGGGTGATGGAAGGAACGTAGACCACGCGCGGCAGGTAACGGGCTTGCATGCTCAGCTCTTCGAGATAACCGAGTTCCCAACTCTTGGGAGCGCCGTGCAGGATGACGAAGCGGAAGGGGAAAGGCCGCAGGGCGTGGGCCCGCATCATGGAAACGTACGGAGCCAGGCCCGTGCCTGTAGCGGCGAGCACCACCGTGGTATGCTCCTTGGGGACGGTATCCAGGGTAAAAAACCCGCGGATCTTATCGCCGACCATGATCCGATCGCCTGGCTTCAAGTTGACCAGCCGCGGAGTGAGCGATCCGTTGGCGACCACCGAGATGTAGAACTCCAGGAGGCCGGGCTCATGCCCGGCGGATGCGATGGAATAGGCCCGCAGGACCATGCGATCGGCTTTGCTTTCCTTGAACTCCGGTTCGCTGCCTTCGCGGCGCGGGACGTTCGAGCTAAGCCCTAGAAGGACGTACTGCCCCGAGATGAACTCGGCGGGGGCCTTGTCGGGCTTAACCTTGATGATGAAAAGGTCCGGGGTCAGCGCCATGCGCGCCACCACTACGGCATTGTACTTTTCGGCGACGGCATCCATGGCTACTAGCCCTAAATGTAGCATGGCGAACTGTTCAGGCAGGCACGATTCGTGTAACTTTTACGGAATAACCCCGTCCCGATCCGCCCTTGTCCACCTACGTCATCAACAACCGCATCCCACGATTCCCGATCCGGAACGCGTACCCGGATCTCCCATCCTTGCAGAAGCGCCTCGAGGATGCTTTCCAAGTGTGGCTTAAGGAACGGTTCATCTCCAACCTGGCCCGCCGCAAGGTCTGTTCGCAGGTATACGACTTCGCGGTCTGGATGGGGGATGCGCACCGGACCATGGAAGATTCCCGGCCCGGGGATTTCGCCGCCTGGTGCGCGGACGCCGGCGCGGCCCCGCTATCGGAATGGGGCGACTTCTTGCGTTACGCGCGGTTACGGGTGCCGGAAATCGCCTGGGCCGACGCGGAGGCCAAGGAAGCCGGCGCCTAGCCGGCCTCGCCGCGGTCGCCTATCCGGCCTCGGCAACGGAGGATTCGGGCACGTCCCGCTTCAAGGTCTGGATCTCCTCATCCATCTCGGCCAGCCGCTTGTAGAAGCCTCGGCTCGCTTCCTTGTACTCTTCCAGCTCTTTCTCCAAGAATGCGAGTTTGAATTCGATTTCCTCCAGGCGCGAGGCGTTCGGATCGGGCGGCGTTGGCTTCATGTCGGGCTCCTTGGGGAAAAGGGTAAGTCCGTGATCCTTGAAATAACCGCTTCTCGGACCCAGGCCAAGGTTTTTCCCGGGGGACACGGGAACCCGGGGATGCCGGTCCCGCCCAGGCTGTGCGGTCCGGGCCTGTCCTCCCCGGCCGGGCATGACTAAATTGCTGCGCCGGAGGGCCCGGAAACATGGTGAAGACGTACGCGGAAAGGGTCGCGGATCGGGTGCGCGAAGCGGGAAATCCCGTATGCGTCGGTTTGGATCCGGTGGCCAAGAAAATCCCCGGGGATGGCCCCCTGGAGGAGCGCATCAAACGCTTCTATTCCAATCTACTGGATGCGATGCTGGCCCGGGATCTCCTGCCCGCGGCGGTGAAACCCAATATGGCCTACTACGAAGGCGTGAGCCTGGCTTGCCTGCGGGTGCTCCAGGATTTGATCCGGGCCTTCCGCGACGCCGGAGCGCTGGTCATCCTGGACGCGAAGCGCGGGGACATCGCCAGCACTTCCGGCGCCTATGCCCGCTCGGCGTTCAAGGTTTTCGGCGCGGACGCGGTCACCGCCGCCCCGTACATGGGTATCGATACCATCAAGCCCTTCCAGGAGGAATCCCAAGGACAAGGCATCTACGTTCTCGTTCGCACCTCCAATCCCAGCGCCAAGGATTTCCAGGAGCTGAAGGTCGGGCCAGAAGGGGAGCCGCTCTACCGCGCCGTGGCCGCCAAGCTGGCGGACTGGAACGACGGCAACCTGGGAGCGGTGGTAGGCGCGACCGCGCCCCGGGAGTTACGGGAATTGTTGTCCTATTGGAAAGGACGCGGCCGGGAAGTGCCGGTGCTGATACCCGGCATCGCCGTCGCAGGCGTGACCGGCGGCCAGACCGGCAGCGTAGCCGAAGTGTACCAGGCCATCCGCGATGCCGAAAGCGATCCCGCCTTGCATCTCATCAACAGTTCATCGGGAATCAACTATGCCTACGAGAAGTTCCCGGCCCTGAAGCCGGCGGAAGCTTCGATGCAGGCCCTGGAAGATCTTTGCGAGGAGATCGCCCGGGCAGGTTAGGCGGCCCCAATCGATTGGCGCCCCGGGATCGTACGGGACTTAAGCCGCGGCTTTATCCGGGAACAACCCCAGGATTTCCTTCGGGGGCCGGATGGCGCGTCCTTCCGGATGCATGAAGGCGTGCTCGGTGTGGCCGCGCGCGATCAGGACATCTTCCCTCAGCACCTCATACTCGAAGCGGATGCGGGCCGCCCCGCTGCGCCAACGCAAGGTACGGATGCGCAGGTTGTCCCCGTAGCGCCCGGCCTTCACGTATTCGCAATGCGCTTCCAAAACCGGGATCAGCACCCCGCGCTTTTCCATCTCCCAATACGGATGCCCGAGTTCCGCCAGCGCGGACGTGCGCGCCACTTCGAAATACACCAGATAGTTGGCGTAGTACACGAACTTCATGGCGTCCGTCTCGGAATACCGGACCTGGACGCGGATTTCGCTCAGGTTGGATTCCGATCCGTTCACGCCGTCGCCGCCGCGACCTGGACCGGGCTTGGCGCTTCCCGCCGGCGCAGGCGCGCCGTCACCGTGAGGATCCAGGAGACCGCGATCAAGGCGGAGCAGCCGCTGGCGATGAGCGGTGCGTAATGCAGGCCATACTCGCCGTAGTGGCTGCGGGCCAGCAGCCAACCCAAAGGAGCGGCCAGGCCCAACAGGCGCAAGGTGTTGAGGAAGAGGAACGGGAGTCCGCGGCCGAGGCCTTGGAATGCGCCGCTGGACACGATGCTCATGCCGGCGAAGGCGTAGCCCAAGGTCGTGATGCCCAGGAAATGGTAGGCCGATGGATAGGCCGCCGGATCCGGATGGAACTTGGCGATCAGCGGACCGCGGCAGAAGTGGACGATCAGGCCGATGGTCGCCAGGCTGAAGAATGCCAAAGTCAGCCCTTGCCGCACCGTCTGGGCGACGCGCTCGTACTTGCCCGCGCCGAAATTCTGCCCCACCAAGGAGAGCACGGCCACCATGATGGAAAGCGACGGGAACACGGCGAAGGTTTCCAGGCGCGCGCCGATGCCGATGGCGGATACCGCCGCCGGGCCGAAGTCCGATGCCAACTTGGTCATGATGAAGACGTTGATGCCGATCAGGGATTGCGAAAGGATGGAGGGCAAGCCGACCTTGAAGGATTCGTAGAGCCCGCCGCGATCGGACCAATCGGGCCATAGGCGCAGCCGCAGCACGGTGGCTTTCCGCAAGAATATGGAGATCACCACGATCAGCGAGAGGCCGTTGCTGATGGATGCCGCCAGTCCCGCGCCGGTTACCCCTAGCCCCAGGCCGTGCCATGCGATCCCGGCGAAATGGAATTCGCGGAAGATCAGGAAGGGGGCGAAGCCGATATTGAGCAAGGTGCCGAGCATCATGCCCGACATCAAGGTGCGCGTGTTGCCTTCGGCGCGCAGGCCCGATCCCCACAGCAGCAAGAGCACCAGGAACGGAACGCCGAGGAACAAGCTATTCAGGTAATGCCGCGTGAGGATCGCCGCTTCGGGAGATGCCTTTTGCGCCGCAAGATAAAAGGGAATCAGGACGGGGTAGAGGACCAGGAAAAAGACGAAGAGGGCCAGGCCCACCCATACGATCTGCGAAAGGGCGTTCTCGGCTTTGGCGTTTTCCTTCGCGCCCAGGTAGCGGGCCAGCACCGAGCTCGATCCGCTGGTGAGACCGTTGAACACCGCGAAGATGAGGTAGAAGAAGGGGAAGCCATAATTGAGGACAGCCAGGCTCGATTCCATCCCGAGGCGGCTCACGTAAATCCCGTCGATGATATTGAGGAGCATGTGGGATGATGTTCCGATCAGCATCGGAATCGCCATCCGGAGGATATGCGGGAAAATTGCACCCTCGGTCAAATCTTTGGTTTTGCTCAACTTAGGGTGCCTTGGATAAAAGACGGTCTTGTTCTAGCGGCTTGCTCGCATATCGAAGAAGCCCCGACCGCCAAGGGTCCGAAAAAGGAACTGCCCCTCGCCGAGTACAAAGACACCACCATCCTGAGCATGTACGAAGGCGCCCACTTAAGCTGGATCCTCAAGACCAAGTACTTGGTGAAATGGCCCCGAACCGACCTGGTGCGCGCGAAGCCGGTGGACTTGGTGCTCTACGACAGCTTGGGGAAATCCTTGATGCACGTGACCTCCGATTCGGGTTCGGTCGACGAAGCGGTCAGCTTCCTTGCCGCCTCCGGCCACGTACACGGCCATTCCGAGAAGGGCGTGGACATCCAATCCGATTCCCTGCGCTGGAACAAGGCCATCAACCAAATCAGCACCGAGGCCAAAGTACGCGTCGTCTCGGAGGAAGGGGACGTCCTTACCGGGAAAGGCTTCGTCTCCGATGCCAAGTTGGACAATTGGCAGATCCTTTCCGACGTGAAAGGCGTTTTCCAGAAAGTGGAGGAACGTTTCCAAAATGCGGACTCCACTGGGAACCCCCCCGCGGACAGCGCCAAACGAGCCGCTCCGTCGGATACGGCGCATAAAGGCGGACCCGCGACCGGCGCCACTCCGATCGGAACCGGGCTTCCGGCATCCGCCACCGGGACCCCGACGCAAGGGGCATCAACCTCACCGAGTCCGACGCTAGCGCCCGCGCCTTCACCCGCGCCGACTTCCGTCCCGGCCCCGTCTGCGCCCTCGCCCTCGCCTGGAAACGATCATCCGAAGGCTCCCAAATGAAGGCCGGGTTTAAAGGCCTGGGGGCTTTTTGCGTACTGGCCACGGCTCTGGCTTCAGCCCTTCCGACCGCGCCGGAACCGGAACGCAACGCGCCCTTAATCATGGAGAACGCGGATCGCTTCGAGGGGTACCGCAGCCGCGGCGAATACGTGCTGAGCGGGAAGGTCCGTTTCCGGCATGGCGAATTGCGGCTGGAGACCGAACGCGCCGTCTGGCAGAAGGACCGAAACATCGTCCTATGCGAATCGGGGATGCGCATCACGCGCA
Organism: Fibrobacterota bacterium; assembly: GCA_019509785.1. Lineage (NCBI taxonomy): Bacteria > Pseudomonadati > Fibrobacterota > Fibrobacterota bacterium. The sequence continues at coordinate 54,517 of JAEKLQ010000049.1, forward strand.
ATGGGGCCTTGCTGACCGCCGAACGCGGGACCTACGACAAGAGCCTGGGGCAGGCCACCGCCCAAGGGAAGGTGTTCATGCGCGACAGTAGCGGCGAAGTTACCGCTACCGGACAGGGCATCGTCTATATGCGCTTCCGGCATCTGGCCACCTTGACGGGCGATCCCGAAGTGCGCCGTTTCTACCCGAAGAAGGACTCGGCGAAGGCCGCCTCGGCCACCCCCGCGAAAGGATCGGCCGTTCCTACGAAGGACGCCGCCAAGCCGGCGTCGGCGGACTCGGAGGGCCCGGATACCTTGTCCATCAAGGGCGATGTCATGACTTACAACGATTCCGCGCGCATGGCCGTCGCCGACGGGCATGTCCGCATCGATCGGGACAAGATGCACATCACCTGCCGCAAGGCCGAATACCATGAGACGGCGGATTCCCTTTTCCTGATCGGCGATCCGCAGGTGATCGTGGACGACAACCAGGTGAAAGGCGAAATCATGCGGCTGGGGATGCACGGCGAAGAGATCAAGAGCTTGCTCGTGAAAGGGAAAGCCCAGGCCCACTCCTTGGAGCCCGCCACCGATTCCAGCGTCGCCCGCCAATCGGACGTGAAGGGCGATAGCCTTTTCCTGGCCTTCAAGGAGAAGGCCATCGACAGCGTGCAGGTTTTCAAGAACGCCAACGGGGCCTATTTCGACGTGGACAAGCCCGATTACGTCAATAAGATGAGCGGCGACTACATGGTGCTGCGCTTCGCGGGCAAGCAGGTGGCCAGCGCCAACGTGCTGGGAGGTACGGCGGGGGCAGCCAAGAGCACCTATTATCATTTCGAGCGGAAGTCGTTGAAAGGAAAGAATGACGCCGAAGGCGACACCATCGATTTCGCCTTCAAGAACGGCCGCGTGGATGAGGTGCTGGTGAAGGGTACCGCCAAGGGAACCTATTTCGGCGAAAAGCAGAAGGCGCAAGGCACGGCATCCGGATCCGCGGATTCGACCGCCTCTCCGGGAGCGAAGCCTAGCGCTCCGCCTCGCGATAGCTTGCGGGCGGTCCCCCGCCTACCGGCGACGGCTCCCGTACACGCGCCCATCCGCCCGACGCCGGGAGGCAACGAGCCGCCCGGCAACGGCGCTCCGAGAAAGGTGAACTGATGCAGATCATGGCCGAGTCCCTGGTCAAGATTTACAACGGCCGTCGCGTAGTGGACGGCGTGAGTTTCCACGTGAACCAGGGCGAGGTGGTGGGATTGCTCGGGCCCAACGGGGCGGGGAAGACCACCTCCTTCTACATGATCGTCGGCATGATCCGCGCCAATGCGGGGAACATCCGCATCGGCGATGCGGACGTTTCGCATATGCCGATGTACAAGCGCGCCCGCCTGGGCGTAGGCTACCTTGCCCAGGAAACATCGGTGTTCCGCAAGCTCACGGTGGAGGAAAACATCCTCGCCATCCTGCAGACCCGGAAATTGTCGCGGGCCCAATGCCGGCAGGAAACCGATCGCCTGATGGAGGAATTCCACATCGCGCATTTGCGGAAGCACCGCGCCAACACCCTTTCGGGCGGCGAACGCCGCCGCCTGGAGATCGCCCGCGCCCTGACCACCAACCCGAAGTTCCTCCTGCTCGACGAGCCTTTCGCCGGCATCGACCCCATCGCCGTCGAGGACATCCAATCGGTTATATTTAACCTCCGGGACAAAGGCATGGGCATCCTTATCACCGACCATAGCGTTCGGGAAACCCTGGCCACCACCAACCGGGCTTACATCATGTTCGAAGGCAAGGTATTGGTGGAAGGCACGGCGGAACACCTCTCGCGCGACGAAGAAGCGCGCCGCATATACCTCGGCAAGTCCTTTTCCCTGGGATGATCGAATGGGTACCTCTAATCGTGTCTTCCTGCCTGCGGCCGGCTGCGCGAGCCGGGGGCTGCGTCATGCTCAGTCGCGATATTCTCCGAATATCGCTCCTTCCCCTTCCTTGCCCGCGGCTCGCTCGCACGGCCTCGGCTATGGAATCCACGATTAGAGGTACCCATACATGAATTTCGGACTCGATCTGAACATGAACGTAGGGCTGGAGCAGAAGCTCTCGCCCCAGATGATCCAATCTCTCAAGCTCTTGCAGATGAATTCCATGGAGCTGGAGCTGGTGGTCAAGCAAGAGCTGGAAACTAATCCCCTGCTGGAGCCGACGGAAGACGACGAGCCGCAGCAGGAGGCGGCGCCCGACGACGAAGTGGCGCAGGCCGAAGAGCGCGTGGCCGAACCGATCGTCGAGGCCCCGAGCCCCGAGACCGCCGAGGAGCGGGAGTCGCAAACCAGCCCCGCGGAGGCGGAGCTCGACAAGGTCATCCCCGAGGATACCAAGGACAAGAACGAAATCGATTGGGAGACCTATCTCGAAGACGGTTTCGATCTGGGCGATAAGCGCACCGAGGAGCTGGAAAGCCCGGATGAACGCTTCGAGAAGGTTCCCGTCTATTCCAAGACCCTGCAGGACCACCTGCTCGGGCAATTGCAGGATCGCACCATCCCGGCCGAGGTGGAGCCCCTGGTGGAATACCTGATCAACAGCTTGGATGAGCGCGGTTACCTCGTGCCCGAAAGCAAGATCGAGCCCGAGCCGGAGGAAGAGGAGGACGATGACATCATCGGTAAGCCGGCCGCCGCGAATCCGGCTTCGCCCGACCCGGTGCGGAAAGCCTCCGAAGCGCGTGCCTTAGCCGCTTCCTTGGACCATGCCTCCGACCCTTCCGACCGGAAAGGAGCGGTGAGGCTTCGTCCCCAGTCGGTTGCGCCCGAGATCGCCGAACCCATCGTCAAGGAGATCCAGGCCATCATCGACGGTTCCCTCGATCTGGATGCCGCCTCCCCCGAGGTACGGGAGGCTCTCCACGTCCTGCAAAGCCTCGATCCCGCCGGCATCGGCGCGCGCAACCTGCGGGAATGCCTTCTGCTCCAGATCTACCGCTATGGAAGGGTGAGCCCGCTGGCCAAGCGCATCGTCGAGGAGGAGTTCGAACTCCTGGAGAAGCTGAAGGTCGCCGCCATCGCCAAGAAGTTCGATCAGCCTCCTGAATTGATCCAGGCCGCCATGAAGGAGATCGGCGGGCTCGAGCCGCATCCCGGCCGCCAGGTGAGCGCGAGCATGGCCAATCCCATCACCCCCGATCTTATCGTCGAGGAAGTGGATGGCGAACTGGTGCTGATGCTGAACGATCGGACGGTTCCCTCGCTCAAGGTTTCGCGCGCCTACGCGGAACTCCTCAAGAAGGGCAGTAAGGCCAGTACGGAAGAGAAAAAATACGTACGCGAGAAGCTCAACTCCGCCACCTGGCTCATCCGCGCCATCGAGCAGCGCAAGTCCACCATGCTTAAGGTGATGCAAGCCATCATCGAGAGCCAGCCGGATTTCTTCAAGGAAGGGCCCACGCATCTGCGTCCGCTCATCTTGCAGGACGTGGCGGATAAGATCGGGATGCACATCTCCACGGTCAGCCGGGTGACGAACGGGAAATACGTCCAGACCAGCCACGGCATTTTCGAGCTGAAGTACTTCTTCACCGCCGGCGTAACCCAAGCCGACGGGCGGGAAATCTCCTCGGTTACCACTAAGGATGAAATCAAAAAGCTCATCGAGTCGGAGGATACCAAACGGCCCCTGAGCGATCAGAAAATCGTCGAGATCCTTAAGGCCAAGGGTTTGGACGTGGCCCGCCGGACCGTGGCCAAATACCGGGACCAATTGGAAATCCTGCCGGCGCGATTGCGCAAGCAATATTGATGGATGCAAAGGCCCTGCCAATCGTATTTCCGTGAATCCGGCGGAATCGGGCGGGGCTTTCCCCCATCGGGCGGGACTTGTTCGGAAATGCCAAGCGATGGCCGAAGTACGGCTTGACAATCCTCGGACCTGGCGCGTAAGATACGTTTATGCGCCCGGCGACCCTTCCCCCGCTTCGATGGACAAGGAGGAGGAAGACCAGGCGCATGCGAGCACCCCACCCATTCCCCATCGGACAACTTGACGCGACCGGGTGCTCACCTGACGGAAAGCCATTTATGTAGATTGAAGGGTGGGTAACCCTCCTCCGTCCACCGGAATGGGGCCCCTTCTTCCAAAGGAGAAAAACATGAAGATCCAGATCACCGCGCGGCACTTCCATGCCTCCCCCCAATTGCATGCCGGATTGAAGGAAAGCCTGGACAAGATCGAGAAATTCAACGACTCCATAACCGGAGCGCATGTTATTTTGGACGCCGAGAAAAGCGGCATACGCCGGGCCGAAATCATCGTGCGCGTCTTGGACAAGACGATCTGCGCCCACGCGGAAGAGGACAACATGTACAAGGCCATCGACGCGATGTTGGAAAAGGTGGAACGACAGTTGAAGAAAGAGAACGAGAAACTCAAGGTCCATAAGTCCGTGCCGGCCTCGACCCTGGCCGGCTGAACACGAGGTCCATGCCAGAAAGCATCGAATTCAACAGACTCGAGATTAACCGCAAGAGATCCCTCCCAGTGAGGGATTTCTATTATCAGTTTCGGGACGAGCTGTCATTAGCCCTTAAGACCCCGGAATCGTCCCTCTGCACCGAGATCATCGAGGCCAATCTGCACCGCCCGGGCCTGGCCCTGGCGGGTTTCACCGGCGTCTACTCCTACCAGCGGGTCCAGATCATCGGGACCACGGAATGGTCTTACCTGGAATCGGTGGGCGCCGAAAAGCGCTGTGAGATCTTCGCGCGCCTGCAGGATTACCGTTCGCCCCTCTGGGTCCTCACGCATAACGCCGGGCTCCACGAGGAGCTCTTGCAGATGTGCCTCAGCCAGAACGTTCCCATCATCACCACTTCGCGCGAGACGTTGGACTTCTGCACCGAGGTGCAGGACATCCTGGAGGATTGGTTCGCCCCTTATTGCTCCGTGCACGCATCCTTGGTCGACGTATACGGCGTGGGCATGCTCTACGTGGGCGAAAGCGGCGTGGGCAAGTCGGAATGCGTGCTCGACCTGGTGGAGCGCGGCCATCGCCTCGTCGCCGACGACATCGTGCACCTGATCCGCAAGGGCCATTCCATCATCGGCAAGGGCAACAAGATCCTCGGCCACCACATGGAAATCCGCGGCATCGGCATCGTGGACGTCGGGAAGCTCTTCGGCATCCGCGCCATTCGCAACACCAAGAAGGTGGAAGTGGTGGTGGAGCTGCAGAAATGGCGGGACGGCGAGAACTACGAGCGGACCGGCCTGGATCCCCTCACCACCGACGTCATCGGCGTGCCGGTGTCCAAGGTCATTATCCCCATCTCGCCGGGGAAGAACATCACCGTGATTTCCGAAGTCATCGCGATGAACATGCTGCTCAAAATGAACGGCATAGACGCGGCGAAACTGTTCAACGAGAAGCTGATCGAGACCATGAAGAACAAATCCCGGCTCAACTCGCTGACGCGGCTAAGCACCGAAGTCTACGAGTAATCGTCCCGTGGGCCGGTTCCGGCCCGGGATGGGGCCGCGGCCGGACTTAGTTATGGCCTCAATAAGCTATATTTGCGATAATTACCGGAAAACGGAGGATTTCCGCCGACGCGCCCCAGCGCCCGGTATTTCGTCATGACGAACCGCAAAAACAACATCGTGGTGGGGCTGTTCGTCATCCTCTCCCTTTTGATCCTCCTCTTCGGCGTCTACTTCCTGAAAGAAGCCACGCCCGGCCAAAAGACCGACACCTATTACGCCATCTTCCCGCAGGTTTCCACCCTGCAGGACGGCGATCCCATCAAGGTCAACGGCGTCAAGATGGGCAAGGTGTCGGGCATCGAATTGAAGGGGAGTAACGTCCGTGTCACCCTCAAGATGAACCGGGGCGTGAAGCTGCCCAAGGATACCGAGGTGCGCATCCAGAACATCGGCCTGATGGGCGAGCGCCAGGTGGGCATCCTCTTGGGCAGGTCGGGCGAAGCATGGGCGCCCGGGTCCGAACTGGAAGGGCGCCTGGATGCCGGCATCGCCGAGGCGGTGGGCGTGGCGGGGGAAGTTTTCGTCGAGTCCGAGACCTTGGTGCATTCCCTGCACAATATCATCGACAGCACGGTGGGGAAGCCCGAGTTCGTGGCCAGCTTCAACAACGTGGTCGGCCAGACCGAGGACCTGAGCAATCGCCTGAACGTCTTCATCCGCGAAATCGATCCCAAGGTCAAGCACAGCCTTTCCAACCTCGAGGACGCCAGCAACCGGGTGCACATCCTGCTCAAGGATCAGGAGATGCCCGTCAAGGCCATCATCCAGAACGGGGAAGAGGTTTCCAGCAAGCTGCGCGACGTGGTCGACAAGGCCGATCACGTCGCCGACGAAATGAACCGCCTCTTGATCAAGGTGAATTCCAGCAACAGCACCTTGGGGGCCATGCTGAACGATTCGGCGTTCTATCTGGAATTGCGGGGAACCCTCAAGAGCGCGGATTCCCTTTTCCAGCGCATCCAGAAAAAGGGCCTGGACGTCAACGTGAACTTATTTTGAGGGGGGATCGTTCCAACCATGCCCCTTTCGAGGTCCTAGCATGATCAGCCTGCACTGGGCCATCCATAACCATCAGCCGGTGGGCAATTTCGGTTTCATTTTCGAGCGCGCATGCGCGCAGGCCTACCAGCCCTTCGCCGAAGTGCTCGCGGCCCATCCCAAGATCCGCATGAGCATGCACTTCTCCGGGATCCTGTTGGATTGGCTGGAGGCCAAGCGCCCCGCCTACCTGGCCTCCCTGCGGACCCTGGTCGAGAAGGGCCAACTGGAGATCCTGGGCGGCGGCTTCTACGAACCCATCTTGCCGGTCATTTCCGATGCCCATAAGGTGGGGCAGTTGCGCAAGCTGTCCAAAACGGTGGAACGCCTGTTCGGCAAGGCCCCGCGGGGCATCTGGCTGGCCGAACGCGTTTGGGAACCTACCTTGGTGAAACCCATCAGCGAGGCGGGCCTGGAGTTCGTGCTGCTGGACGGCAGCCATTTCAAGATGGTGGGGAAGACCGACGCCGACATGGACGGCTACTTCCTTTCCGAGGATCAGGGACATACCCTCAAGCTGTTCCCCATCCACGACGTGGTGCGGGATTACATCCCTTTCCGGCCCGTGGAAGAGGTGATCGATACCCTGTTGCGCTTGGACGATGAGGCCCGGGCCAAGGACGTGCACGACGTGCAAGTGGTGTTCGGGGACGACGGGGAGAAGTTCGGCGATTGGCCCTTCACCCACGATACGGTCTACAAGGATCGCTGGCTGCACCGCTTCTTCGAGAAGGTGGAGTCCATGCCGGACCGTATCCGCGTCGCGCAGATGGCGGAAGGACTGAAGCCCGAGAAGAACTTGGGGTTGGTTTACCTGCCGCCCGCCAGCTACCAGGAGATGATGATCTGGGCCCAGGATGCCCGCGACATCCCTAAGTTCCGCGCGACGCAGCGGCACGTGATCGAGCGCGACGGGGCGGACGCGGCGAAGTTCCTGCGCGGCACATTCTGGCGCAACTTCTTCAACAAATACGCCGAGAGCAACCAGATCCATAAGCAAGCCATCCGCTTGGCGGCATTGCACGATCGCGTGCACGGGTCGCTGCCTGCCGAAGCCGCGGGCAAGGCTTTGGACCATATCTGGCAGGCCCAATGCAATTGCGCCTACTGGCACGGGGTGTTCGGCGGGTTGTATCTGCCGCATCTTCGTTTCGGGCTTTACCGTAATCTCATCCAGGCCCAGGCCGGGCTCGATGCGGCCGTCCTGAAAGGGCAGGAGAAACCGGTCTACGAGGTGGCGGATTGGAATTGCGACGGCAAGCCCGAACATACCTTGAACTCGCCCGAGGCCTACATCAGCTTCACCGCCCAAGGCGAGATCGATCAATTCTGGCTCAAGAAGACCGGGATCAACTTGGTCGACACCCTGACGCGCCGCTACGAAGCCTACCATGATCAGGTGGGCGGCAAGGCCGAGGACGGGACCAAGCTCGAGAATACCTTGGGGGAGAAGGAAGCCGGCTTGCGCGGCTACCTCGTTTACGATCATAAGCTGAGGCGTTCGCTATCGGACGTATACCTGCGGCCCGATACCACGATCGCCGAGTACGCCGCCCAAGGATATCCCCGCAGCCTGGAATTCTCGGCCCGGGAAGTCGTGCTGGAAAACCGGGCGAAGGAGACCGCCCTCCGGTTCTTAGGGCTGGCCCGTTCTTCCGATGGCATCGTGATCTCCGTCGAGAAGGCCGTTTACTTGGCCAAGGGGTCGGCGGATTTACGGGTGGAATGGAAGTTCGCCAATCCGGTGACCAATGCCGGGAAGCCGCCGGTGGCCTTCCATTTCGGCAGCGAAGCCCTGTTTTGCCTGCTGGCCGGCAATGCCCATGATCGCTACGTGGATTGGGGATCCGGAAGGGATATCCTGGCTTCGCGGGGCGAGATGGGAAAAGTCGATAAGGTCGTCGTCGCCGACGAGTGGCTGAAACTGCGCTGCGAGGCGCGTTTTCCCGGGGCCGCGCGAGTTTGGCGGGACGCCATCGAGACCGTGAGCCAGAGCGAAGGCGGCTACGAGCGCGTCTACCAGGGAACGGTCCTCTTGCCTTTGTGGGATATCCGGCTGGCCGCCGGCGACGAGAAGTCGGTATCCGTTTCCATTCATTTCCGGGAAGGAGCCTGATCAGATGGTCAGCAAAGAACTCACCGTGATCAACGATTCCGGCATCCATGCCCGGCCGGCCGCGTTGATCGTGGAGACCGCCACCAAGTTCAGGTGCGCGGTGATTTTCATCAAGGACGGGATGCGCGCCAACGCCAAGAGCATCATGAACATCATGCTTTTGGCCGCCGAACCCGGCGCGCTCATCCGCGTCGAGACGGACGGCCCGGACGAGGGCGAGGCCCTGGCGGCCATCGAGAACCTGTTCATGACCAAATTCAAATACGACTGAGCAGGAGGCGCTAGCGTGGCCGGTCCCAAGCCCAAGCGAGTGCTGTTGCAAGGCGTTCCCGCCTCGCCCGGCTTCGCCATAGGCCCGGCTTACCTGCTCCACCCCGAAGAGCGGGTGGTCAAGAAGCGCATCATCCCCCCGGAAAAGGTGGACCAGGAGGTCGCCCGCTTGAAGCGCGCGCTGGACAAGGCCTATAAGGAAATCCAGGGCATCAAGACCCGCATCAGCGGGGACGTGGGCGAGTACGAGGCCCGCATCTTCGACAGCCACATGATGATGCTGCAGGACAGCGAAATCGTGGACACCGTCATCAAGGACATCCGCGACAACCTGCACAACGCCGAGTACGCCTATAGCGCCCGCGTGAACTCGCTCGCCGAGCGCTTCGAAAGCATGTCCGGAGGCTTCCTCAAGGACCATATGAGCGACCTGCGGGACGTGGCCACCCGCGTCATCGACATCCTCATGCTGAGCGAGAACAGCCAGTCGTACCTGGACGTGCCCGAACCCGTCATCGTCATGAGCCGCAACCTGACGCCTTCGGTGCTGTCGCAGTTCAACCGGAAGAACACCCTGGGGCTGACCATCGAGGTGGGGGGCAAGACCTCGCACGTCGCCATCCTGGCGCGCTCCCTGGAGATCCCGGCGGTCTCGGGGGTTTCCTGGTCGGGCATCGAAATCGAGCCGGGCCAGACGGTGATCGTGGACGGCACGGCCGGCCAGGTCATCATCAACCCATCCTTGCGGGACATCAAGGAATACGAGATCAAGAAGGCGGCCTTCTTCGCCAACGAGCGCGAGCTGTCCACCTTGCGGGATCTCGAGCCGGTGACGACCGACGGGAAGTACATCGAGATTTCGGCCAACATAGAACTGCCCATCGAAGTCGAGAGCGTATTGCAATACGGCGGCGATTCGGTGGGCCTGTACCGCTCCGAATTCCTCTTCCTCACCCGCGAGGATATGCCCAGCGAGGAGGAGCAATACCAGGCCTACAAGTACATGGGGGAGCGGATGTCGCCCAGGGCGGTCACCATCCGCACCATGGATGCCGGCGGGGACAAGCTGGTGCCGGCCCTGCGCATGGCGGGCGAACTCAATCCCTATATGGGCTGGCGTTCCATCCGCGTATGCCTGGACAACCGCGAGATCTTCAAGACCCAGCTGCGGGCCATCCTGAGGGCCACCGCCTTCAGCAATATCCGCGTGATGTTCCCCATGATCTCGAACCTATGGGAAATCCGAGAGTCGAGGAAATTGCTCGACGAGGTGCGCAAGGAGCTGGACCAGGCGGGTATCGCCTACAATCCCCAGCTCGAGGTGGGTTGCATGGTGGAAGTGCCATCGGCGGTGGTGATGGCCGACGAACTGGCCCGCGAGGTGGATTTCTTCAGCATCGGCACCAACGATCTCATCCAGTTCACCCTGGCCGTGGACCGGGCCAATGAACGCATCGCCGAACTTTTCGAGCCCAACAGCCCGGCCGTCTGGCGCCAGATCAAATCCGTGATCGAAACGGCGCGGCGCCACGGGATCCAGGTCTGCGTATGCGGCGAGATGGCGGGCGATCCCCTGGCGGCCATCGTCCTCATCGGTATGGGCCTGGACGAGCTGTCCATGGGGCCGGGCGCGCTCTTGGAAATGAAAAAGCTGGTTCGTTCCATTTCCTTCGAAGAGGCGCGCCTCTGCGCCGAGCACGTGACCCGCCTGACCACCGCCGACGAGATTTCCGCCTTCCTCCGGGAGCGCTATGCCACCAAGCTGGAGGATCTGGGCGTGGGCCGGTTCCCGGCTTCCAAGCGGCCGGCGCCTTTTTAGGTGCCTATCCCGAGGCGAAGGCGGCCGGAACTTTATCGAGCGGTCTTCGCCCGGATCGCAAGTGGTTTCCGATCGCATCCGATTGCTAGTTTTCCATCCATGGCCGGCAAGCGCGGACGCTTTTGGCTTTTGGCATGCGCCGCTTTCGCCATTCCATCCCTAGCGATACGGCCTTCGCAAAAGCATCTCCACGCCGCGCAGGCCAAGCAAGACAGCGCGCGCGCGGTAAAAGCGGCCGCCGCTCCCGATTTGGGGGCCATCGCGTCCCCATCCAAGACCGGCCCGGTCCAGCCGATAGCCGCGACTGGAACCCCTCCAGCGGCTTCCAAATCTTCCGATCTCCCGCCTTTGCCTCCCCCGGCCACCAACGGGGCCATGCCCCCTGAGCCGGCCCCGGCCGCCGTTCCGCCTCCGCAGATCCCCGCCGCCCCGGCGCCGACTGTTTCCGCTCCTTCTATGCCGGCCTTGTCGCCGGCCGCCCCGGCGACCGCCGCCGAGAAAAACCGGATGGATTCCCTACTGAAGACGGGGACCATCAATGCCCGGGACGAAGACAGCGCCGATATGGCCGAAGCCGAGGCCGGCCCCGCGCCCGCCCTGCCGGGAGGAAAACCGGGATTGCCTTTTCCGATGAAGAAGCCCGGCCGCAAGGAAGTCGCCGCCTTCCAGATGGCGGTACTCAATGCCATAACCGCCATCGATAGAAAGGATTACCACAAGGCCCTCAAGGTCCTCGGGAAGACCCAGCCGAGCGAGCGGCTGGCTCAGGTCTATAAGACCATCCTGATGTCCACCATCTACCATGGTCTCCAGGATTACCCCCGCGAGGACAGCGTTTTGCGCACGGCCCTCGATTGGGTGGGCGGTTCGACCTGGCAGAGCTATTTGCTCAACCGGCGCATCCAGGCCTTCCCCTTGACGCATCCGGACGATTCCGCGCGCCTGCAGTTCTCGGCGAAGGTCATCCAGGCTCCCGTGTCCTCGTCCGTGAAAATCAACTTCCTGTACGATCTGCTCAAGCTCCAGGGCTTCACCGGGAATCCGGAAGGCTTCGATATGTTGTTGAAGCGCATCACCGTCTCCGCCCCGGCGGACCGGCGCCTCGATACGCTATACCAGATGCTTTCGCCCTACCTGCCGCCGGGAACGGGCACTTGGGAACGGCAGAATCTGATGTTGGATCTGGAAACCAAGCTGGCGTTCTATCCGGCCGCCATCGCCCGCAGCGAGGCGGACCTCAAGCTGGTGCCGGGGGTGCCGGAGAAGAAGCAATTGCATTGGGACTACGCCAGCCTGTTCTATAAGGCGAAGGAATACCCCAAGGCGGTCACCGCCTATTCGAAATGGATGGAACGTTACGGCGAAACTCCCGAGGCAATCATGCAGGTGGCGCGTTGCTACGATCGCCAGCAGGATCCCAAGAAGGCCATTTTCTGGTACGACAAATTGCTGGAGAAATATCCCAAGCATGAGAAGACTTCGGAGATCTACTGGATGCGCGCCTGGGATCTGGAAGCGGCCGGGGACTATGAGGAAGCCATCGAATTCTATTACCGGCAATTGGCCGACTTCAGCGCCAATAAGCGGGGCGATTGGGCCAACTTCCGGGTAGGGCTCTGCCAATACAAGGCCGGCAATGCCGCCGCCTCCCTGCAGGCTTTCAAGGCCATCCGCGAGCAGGTCAATTCCAACGCGTATCCCGCCGGCTTATTCTGGGAGTCCCGCGCCCTGGATTCCTTGCGCGACTCAGCGGGCTCAACCAACTCGCTGATCGAGCTGGCGAGGAAATACCCGTTCACCTTCTACGGGCACCTGGCGCGCCAGAGCCTGCAAGCCCGTCATGCCTGGCCGGATAGCCTCGAACCTTGGAAGCGCTTCGCCGCCTCGACCCCGCAGTCCATCAAGGGATGGATGAAGACGGAAATGTCGGGGTTCAAGGAACGGCTGGAGGACGGGTACGAGAGCGAGTATCTGCCCCTGGGCAAGTTGCTTCAGTTCAAGCTGGATACCCTGGCCATCCTCACCTGGCGCACCATCCCGGCCAAGACCAAGAACAATCCTTGGTTCCTTTACGTGCACGCGCGCAGGTTCCAGGAGCGCGACCTTTGGCGGGAGGCCTACCGCATCGGCCTCCAGTTGAGCTACAAGATCCCGCCCGATCGATGGGGCAGCGCGCCCAAGGAGGTGCTGCGCCTGATCTATCCCCGGCCCTTCGAGGGGTTGGTGCAAAAGTATTCGGCCAAGCGCGGTCTCGATCCCGCCTTCGTGTACGCGCTCATGCGCCAGGAATCGGGATTCGATCACGAGATCAAGTCCGGCGCGGGGGCCATCGGGCTCATGCAATTGATGCCGGCCACCGGCAAGGCGGTCGCGAAGAAGGAGAAATGGCCCCGGTTCGATCCCTACAGCCTCGTGGAACCGGAGGTCAACATCGGCCTGGGCACCGCTTACCTGCGCGATCTTAAAAAGGAATACCGGGGAGGGATCCATTGGGTGCTCGCCAATTACAATGCGGGACCGGAAGCCACCCGCCGTTGGATCGCCGCCGCGGCTTTGCCCGCGCCTTCGGGACCGGCGGTGGCCGCCCTCGGGATGACCGCGCCGGGCTTCGGCCTGGGACCCTCCATCGCTCCCACTCCCGGGACTTGGGCCACCGGGGGCGAACGCCCGCTGGATGCGGTGCTGGAAGACATTTCCTATTGGGAGACCCGCGATTACGTGAAGAAGGTCATGGGGAATTATTGGACTTACCGCGTCCTTTGGAATAACCGCGCCCACGCTTCCGCCGCGCCTTAAAAGCCGTCCGATCGGCCGTGGCTCGGCCCCGCTCTTCGCCCGTATCGCGCCAGGGCTTTAAGGGCGCGCCTACCCCCTAATTTCTAGTTTATCCCGCATGTTCCGCATTGGCCTCCCGCGCGCACGGCGCGCGTCGATTCGGGCCCCGAAACCAATCGGGCCGCGGGCCGCTGGCGCCGGCCCCCGCAAGGGATCGCCGGCCTCGCTCTTAGCCCTTATTCTGTTAGGGGTTCTAAGCGCCGCTGCGGCAAGCCTGCCTGCGACCGGCAGGGCGGAGGAACCGGGAAACGGATCGGCCGTAGCATCGACCGGAAAATGCTGGGCGGTGGCCCGCCTCAAGTACGGGGGCGGGGGCGATTGGTACGCGGGACCAACCATGTTGGTCAATCTTTCCAAGCGGTTGAAATCGGATTTGGGCCTTCCCGCCTGTCCCGATGAGCGCCAGGTGGGCTTGCTGGACGGCAACCTCTACGATTACCCCATCCTGTTCATGACCGGGCACGGCAATGTGGCCTTTTCGGAAGAGGAACGGAAAGTGCTGCGCGAATACCTCTTGCGCGGAGGCCTGCTTTTCGCGGACGACAATTACGGCTTGGATACTTCCTTCCGCCGTGAAATGAAGATCCTATTCCCCAACCATCCGCTCGTCGCCTTGGACAATCGTCATCCCGTCTTCTCATCCCATTGGAAATTCCCCCAAGGCCTGCCCAAGATCCATGAGCATGACGGCAAGCGCGCCACGGCCTACGTCGTGGCGATAGAAGGCAGGGCGGTGGTATTCTACAGCCATGAGAGCGATCTGGGGAACGGTTGGGAGGATCATGAGGTTTATAACGATCCCCTGGAACTGCATGAAGCGGCCCTGCGCATGGGCGTGAACGTGGTGGCCTGGTTCCTGCAAGGGGCTCCCGGCGGCGTCCCGCCCCGCGGGGATCGGGCCCAGACCGGTTCATGACCGCCTTCCCGAACCTGGATCGGCTGCCGCGCCTTTTGGCCGCGCAACGCCGCCGCCGCGCTTTGGCCGCCGCGATGAGCGCTTTCTTTCTCCTGCTATCCATCCATCTCATACTTCTGGCCGTTCTCGCATCGCTCTCCGTCCGCAACCCGCTCGCTCCCGCATGGCTCCTGGCCATGGGCTGGACCTTTCTGATTTACCTGGGCGTTCCCGCCGCCTTCATCCTCGCCATGGCATCTCCCCGCAACCGCCTGGAAGCGGTCGCCCGCGATCTGGATCATGCCAATCCCGCCGCCCCCGATCCTTTCCGGACCGCGCTGTCCCTGGCCAACCATGAAGGCGAAACCTTAAGCCAACTCGACCTTCTCATCGCCCCGCATTTGGGGCGGATGGTCCTCCCGCGGCCGTCGGCCTTTCCGAAGGCATTACGTTTGGCATTCCTGGCGGCGGTCATCGTCTTCGCGGGATGCGCCTTGGGTTCCAAGCGCCCCGCCGAATACTTCGCCCGCGCGGCCTCGCCTTGGCGCGCGCTCGCGCGCTTGCCCACCTTGCGCTTCGCCTTCGATCCGGCCAACCAGACCCTGGCCGCGGGGGATACCGCCCTGGTGACGGGCTCGGTCCGCAACTTGCTTCCCGGCCAATCCCTCTTCGCCTATCTACGCACCGCCTTAGGCGAGACACGTTATCCGGTTACGCCCGGGCCCGATGGCCGCTTCGCTTTCAGGCACGGCCCGGTCGATTCCGATTTCGTCCTGACCCTGGCGGGCGAGAACGGCCGTAGCGCGGCCCTGCCTTTCCGCGTGGTGGCCCCGCCCTTCCTGGCCCGCATCCAGGCCATCCTCCATCCTCCCGGATACACGCGCCTGCGCGACGATACCTTGCGTCGCCAATCATGCCGGACAAAGCGCGCGTTCCCCCTCTGTCATCGACACGCTAGGCCCCGGACGGTCTTACGTCCTCACCCGCGAAATCCGCCAGGCCGTCGATTACGCCTATTGGCTGGAAGACGAAGCCGGTATCCGCTCGCGTCCATCCGTGCCGTTCCGGATCGAAATGGCTCCCGATCTCCCGCCCGAAGTCGACCTGATATCGCCTGCCGCCGATACGGTCCTCGATCGGGATGGACGGCTGGCGCTTTCCTTCCGCGCCAAGGACGACTTCGGCATCTCTTCCTTCCAGTTGCATTGGAAGGTGATCGCGAATGGTAAGGCCCGCGCGGAAGGGAAGCGGGACATCCGCGATTGGTTGAAGGGTGCCAGCGCCGGCATCGCCCAGGCGGTATGGGATGCCTCCGGCCTGCATCTGCGGCCGGAAGAAGCCTTGGAGTTCCAACTGGTGGCGGCGGATAACGATACCGTGAACGGCCCCAAGCTCGGGCGCTCGGCGAAGCGCATCGCGCGCATGCCCACCTTGCAAGAGGTGGCGGCAGCGGCCCATCAACAGGAGCGGAGCGCCGAATCCAGCCTGAAGAGCGCATTGGAGCGCGAGAAGCAATTAGAGCGGAAGCTGGAACGCGAGAAGGAAACCCCCAGGGAAGAGGGGCCGCCCATGCTGGCCGAATACGAAATCAATCGCATCATGGTGGAAGATCCGCATGACCACCACCAGCGCGCCGCGGCCACGCTGGGGCAATTGCAGCAATCCTTGGGGGCGCAAGCGCGCGCCTCCGGCGGCGAAGGCTCCCAACAGGCCGGCCGGGACATGGCCCAGGTCCAGTCCGCCGTCCGCGAGGCGCAGGAGTTCTTGCAGCGGAACGAGCCCGTCCTTCCCAAGGGGAACCAGGGCATGCTGCCCATCGATGAGCGGCGCAAGAACCTGGATCGTTTGATGGCGGCGCAGAAGGAGGAGGCCGCCAAATTGGCCGGCCTCCGGGACAAGCTGGAGAAGGCCCCCGCCGGGAAACCCGACCAGGCCCAGGCCCGCCGGGACATGGCCAAGATGCAAATCGCCGAGCTGGCCAAGGAGTTGGAGAAGAACCGGCAGAACCAAGCCGATCTGGCCAAGCTGCTCCAGGAACAGCAGGACGAGGCCAAAGCCAAGAGCGATCTGATGGACCAAGCCATCCAGGAACAGATGAAGATGGCGGAGGATATGAAGTCGGCGGGGGATAACCTGAAGCAGGCGGCCGAATCCCAGGCCAAGAACGGGTTGCTTTCCCCCGAGCTGATTGAGAAGATGAAGCAGGTCCAGGACCTGCTGCGCGAGGTTTTGCCGGATAGCTTGCGGAACATGATGGAGAGCAAGTTGAAAGGCCAGGAGGTGGACGAGAAGGAGCTCAAGCAACGCTTGCAGGAGATGTTGGCGAAGCAGGCCGAGCTGGCGGAGAACCTGAACCGCGCCTTGGCCATGCTGGAGCAGATGAAGGATCGCAAGCGCTTGCAGGAGTTGCGCCAGGCCATAGGCGATTTGCAGGCGCGCGAGCAGGGCCTGAAGCAGCAATTGGATTCCGGGAAGGCGGGCGAAGCCCAGGACTCGGAACAAAAGGCCATCGCGCAGGAAACCCAGAAGGCCCTTTCCGATTTCTCCGCCCAGGCCGCGGCCCGCAAGGGTTTGCGGGACGTGAACAAGTCCCTCAACCCCGAGGCCGCCCAGAAGGATATGCGAGAGGTGCGCCGCTCCCTGGCCGATGCGAAGGGGAAATCCGGCGCGGCCAAGGCTTCCTCCGCCGCCCAAGCTTCGCAATCGGCCGCGGCGGCGGCCTCCAAGCTGGGGCAGATGGGCCAGATGCTCGGACAGGCCATGGCCTCCATGGGCGGGAATTCCGTCGACCTGGGCGAGGTCTCCGAGATCCTGCAAGAGTCCCTCGCGCTCTCGCGCCTCCAGCTCCTGATCCGCAGCGGCGCGGCCCGCCGCCAGTCCGAGGGCTGGCAGTCCGATGAAACCTCTCTTTACGCCAGCGTGGCCCAGACCGGCGCCTGGATCCAAGAGCGCGTGAAGGCCCTCTCCGCGCAAGTGCCCTTCCTGGGCGACGGACTCAACTCCCAGGCGCGGGCCCTCGCGCTAAGCGCGCGCGAAGCCGCGAGCCTGTACACCTGGGAAAGCTCCGAGAAGGCTCTGCGCGCCAACCAGAACTTGTCGCGCGAACTCCTCAAGCTGATGAAGATGGCCCAAAGTGGATCCGGATCGGGACAAGGGCAAGGGCAGGGCCAAGGCGAGGGGCAGGGGGAAGGCCAAGGCGGAGGCCAAGGGGGCGGTGACCTGTCCTCGGCCCTGAAGGGGATGAGCGGCAAGCAGATGGCCATCAATCAGGCGACCTACCAATTGCTGAAGGCGATGATGGAAAGCCGCGCGCCCGCCCCGGGCGCCCAAGGGGGTGGCCAGCAAGGCCAAGGGCAGGAAGGCCAAGGACAGGGTCAGGAAGGGCAAGGCCAAGGAGGTCAGGGGCAAGAGGGCCAAGGCCAAGGACAGAATGGGGAGGGCGGGACCATGGGCAGCATGGCCAACCAGCAAGGCGAGTTGGGGGAGAAACTGGAGTCCATGGCCGAGTCCGACAAGGAAGGCGGAGGTGCGGCGCAAAAGCTACGCGCCCTCGCGGATGAGGCCCGCCGCCTGGAAGAAGACCTGCGCATGGGCCGCGTCAACCCGGAGGAAATCAAACGCCGGCAGGACCGGTTCCAATCGCGCCTTCTGGAAGCCTCGAACGCCATGCAGGAGCGGGGCCAGAGCCAGGAACGCCAGGCCGAGACCAGCCGGGGCAACGGGGGCCCGCCCCCGCCGGCCGAGAAGGCCGCCGCCGAGGCGCGTCTCCTGGAACTGCTGCGCGAGGCCCGCCGCGAATCCAAATCCCTGAAATTGTCCGAAGGCCAGCGTAAGCGCTTGGACGAGTACTACGAAACCTTGTTAACGCGGTAGGATGCATGGCGATTAGGCTTTGGGCATGGGTCGACGCGCGGGTCGTACGGCTGGGCATGGCTACCCTCAACATGTTCGCGGGAGTGGCCGCCTTCCTCCGCTTTTGCGTGGATATGTTCCTGGCCATCCCTTCGATATTCACGAACTTCCATTTCACCATCGAGCAGATGTACCAGATTGGCATCACCAGCATCCCGCTGGTGGGCCTCACGTCCATCTTCACGGGCGCGGTGGCCGCCTGGCAGGCCGCCTATAACTTCGCCGACTACGTGCCCTTAAGGTACGTGGGCACGGCGGTGGGCAAGTCGGTGATGCTCGAGGTGGGACCGGTGCTCACCGCCTTGGTGGTGGCCGGGCGCGTGGGGGCGGCCATGACGGCCGAACTCGGGACCATGGCGGTGACCGAGCAACTCGACGCCATGAAGGTCCTGGACCTCAATCCTTTCCGCTTCCTTATGGCCCCGCGCCTGGTGGCGGGCATGATCATGCTGCCCATGCTGACCATCTTCTCGTCCTTCGTCGCCATCCTGGGGGCCTTGGCCGTGGTCACCCTCTTCAAGGACCTGTCTCCCGAATCCTTCTGGTACGGCGTGCGCCTGTTCTATACGAATTGGGACATGTTCGTCGGGATCCTGAAGTCCTTCGTCTTCGGGATCATCATCTCCCTGTTCGGCTGCTATTACGGCTATACCAGCACCCGGGGCGCCGAGGGGGTGGGCCGGAATACCATGGCGTCGGTGGTAGCCAGTAACGTTTCCGTCCTGATTTCGGGGTTTTTGATATCTAACTTTTTGCTTCGATAGAAAAGGGTACAGGGTACAGGGTTAAGGGTACAGGGTAGAGATAAGAGAGGGTGGTATTTCGGACCACCCGACGATAGACCCACCGGCGCGTAGCGTCACCTAACCCTTTACCCTTTACCCTGTACCCTTAACCCAGTCCTTAGACCCTCACTCAGCCAAGACCGCAGGGAGTCATATGATCCAGCGCTATCTCACCAACCTCGGCATGCAAGGCGATTTCGTCGACTCCCTCCGCGAGTGCTACAACCGCCGCGATCCCGGCGATCGCATTTCGTCGGTGAAAGCGGTATTGGCCAGGCACCGGGAGCGCATCCGCTCAATCAACCGCAGCGGCGCCTCGGGGACCGACACCGTGCGCTTCATCAGCGAGATGGTGGATACCCTCCTGCGCGTCATGTGGGACCAGATCGAGATGGCCCAGCCCGACGATGCCAACCTGGTGGCGGTGGTCGCCGTGGGCGGCTATGGGCGCCAGGAACTCTGTCCGCAGTCGGACATCGATTTGCTTATCCTCACCTCGGAGAAGCCCACCAAGCACGAGCGGGAGCAGGCCGAGGCCCTGGTGCGCAACCTATGGGATTTCGGATTCGTGCTCGGGCAGTCGGTCCGCAGCCTGTCGCAATGCGAAGAGGCCTCCACCAAGGACCCGGAGACCTGGACCTCCTTCTTGAACGAACGCTTCGTGTCCGGGAACCACGAGCTGTACCGCAAGTTCGTCCGCCTGATGAAGAAACGCCTGTTCCCCTGGCGCACCACGGCCCTTATCGAGGCCAAGATCCAGGAGCGCGAACAGCGTAAGACCCAGGTGGGCGTGCTGGTCCAGATGCTGGAGCCTAACCTCAAGGAGGGCTTGGGCTGCCTGCGGGACGTCCATTCCATGATGTGGATCGCCAAGGTGAAGCATGATTGCGATAACTTCCAGGACCTGGTGCGCGAAGGCCTGATCACCCCCCAGGAGCTGGAGGATATCCGGGTCGGGTACGATTTCCTCCTCCAGGTCCGCTGCTGCCTCCATTTCATGACCAATCAGAAGGACGATCGCCTCGGCTTCGGGATCCAACCCGAGGTGGCGGGCGAGCTGGGCTTCATCGACGACGAGAACCAAAAGGCTGTGGAGATCTTCCTGAAGATCTTCTACCACCACACCAAGACCATCCTGCGCGTCACCGAAGGCGTCATCTCCCGGTGGGTGAAGACGAAGGAGAAGACGGCCAAGCCGGCCGTGGTGAAGGACCATCCGCATTTCCAGACCATCGATGGGGCCTTGGATCTCAAGGCGCGGGTGGGGAACCCCTTCCTGGACAACGTGGGGCTCATGCTGGAATACTTCGAGATCGCCAACCGGCGCGATCTCTCGCATGCGCACCATGCCATTTTGCGCATGAAGCAAGCCATCAGCATCTTATCCACCAACCCGGAAATCGATCTCAAGAGCCATCTGCCCGAATTCCTCAAATTATGCCGATCCAAGGATCGGGTCGGGCGGATGCTGCGCACCATGAACGACGTGCGCCTCATCGGGCTGTTGATCCCGGACTTCAACTACATCTACTGCCACAGCCAGCACGACATCTACCACATCTATACGACGGACGAGCATACCATCACCGTCATCCGCCAGCTGGCCTACCTGGCCAAGCAGCAGGACAAGGATCTGGTCTCCCTCCAGGCCGCCCTGTCCCAGGTCAACGATATGGACGTGCTGATCCTGGCCTGCTTCTACCACGACATCGGCAAGGGCGTGGGCTCGGGCCATAGCGTCAGCGGCGCCAAGATGATCCTCGAGTATATGCGGCGCATGGGCATGTCCGACTCCCGTTGCAAGGAGGCTTCCAGCCTGGTGCTCTACCATCTCCTGATGAACGAGGTCATCCAGCGGCGCGACCTGGACGATCCCAAGACCATACGGGATTTCATCACCAAGGTGGAGACGCCCGCCACCCTCCACAAGCTCTACGTACTTACCTATTGCGACGTCTCTTCCGTGCATCCCGACGCCTGGTCCAGCTGGAAGGCCTCCTTGCTCCGGCGCCTCTATGAGCTGGCCCTGGAGGAGATGCAGCGGCCCTTCCAGGCCACCTTGGAATCCCGCAACCTGGAGGATCAACTCATCGAGATCGTCTCCAAGCGCGTGTCCGAGGCCGAAGTACGCCGCCATCTGGAACTCCTTCCGCGGCAATACGCCTCCTCAACCTCCGCCGAAGACGTGGCGAGCCATATCCAGATGATCGCCGCCTTGCAGTCCCAACCCTTCAGCGCCCGCATCGTGGAGCGCCAGACCCATTGGGAGGTCACCGTGGTCGCTAACGATGACGACGCCTTGCTCAGCCGCATCGCGGGCACGCTAGCCCATCTGGAGCTGTCCATCCTGAGCGCCCGCATCTTTACGCGGGTGGACGGAAAGGCCATCGATAAGTTCTGGGTCAGCGTGCCCGAGAACGGGCCCAGCAGCGCGTCCTTGGAGCAGCGCCTCATCAAGGAACTAGGCAAGAATTACCGGCTCTCGAAGGAAGAGCTGCACGAATTGCAGGCCCGCATCCAGCCCAAGATCGCCTTCGGAAGGGTTCGCGATCTGCCCATGAAGCCCGAAGTGGCCTTCTCCAACGCCATCTCGGAGAACTTCAGCACCGTGGACCTCACCTGCAACGACCGCATCGGGCTGTTGTTCCAGGTTACCAAGGTCTTCAGCGACCTCAAGCTCGACGTGCACGGAGCCATCCTCACCACCGAAGCCGACAAGGCGATGGACGCTTTCTTCATCACGACCCGCGATGACAAGAAGGTGGAGGACGCGGAACTCATTGATCTCATTGTGGCTACGTTGATCAAAGAGATCAGCGCCGCATAAGATGAGTCGAAGATCGCGCGCATGATCGAGCGCGCGATCGATCATGCGAGCGATGCGACTCGAAATTTTTTTTTCAATTCGCTTAATAACTGCTTGACTAATCAAGTCAACAACTTTATCATTTGATCATCAGTCAAGCAGATGCAGGATAGATTGATTCCAAATAGCAAGCAGCAAAATGGACAACGCGAGATCCTCTCCGGATCCCGCCTCGCTTCTCGGTCAATAATCATCGGCCTGAAACGAGATCCTGCAGAATCCCGTTACAAGCTTTACAACGTCAGAACCAATAAAAATCTAAAGCACGAAGGGAGGTGATCAAATGGCCGCCAAGAAGAAAGCGACGAAGAAAGTAGCCAAGAAGGCTACCAAGAAGGCAGCTAAGAAAGCATCCAAGAAGAAGTAGTACTACTTCCTCTGGATGATGCCTCTCTTCACGGATAGGCGTCAGAGCTTTAAGGGAGGTCAGGGTTTCCTTGACCTCCTTTTTCTTTTCCCGGATTTTTTTCCGCCCCGCATATATCCCTAAGTCGTTGATTTGCATAGGAAAAGCCGCGCAGCCGATGGACGTGCGCTCTCGCATGGCGGCTTCTTATCCCCAAATGGGCTCGAAGCGGATCGACCGGATCAGGGCCCGGTCCGGGCCGCGCAGACGGTCGCAGCCGAGCCCCCGGTCCGCTAGGGACTCGTAAGGCTACATGTATTCGATGGGGGGAACGCCGATCAGGTCCAAGGTCGACCCCAGGACGATGCGGGCGCAGTCGATGAGGAACAGGCGTTCCTTCTCTTCGGGCGAGCCGAGCACGCGGCAGCTATGGATGAAGCTATGGGAGGTTTCGGCTATCTCCAGAGCGTATTGCGCCATGGGACAGGGATCGTTGGCGTCGAGCGCGACCCGGATCTTATCGGGTAATAGGCTTAAGGCCCGGATGAGGGCTTGGGCCTGAGGCTCGGGGTAACGCGTGAAATCGAGACCGTCGGTTCCGTTTTCGGCCGGGCCCTTGAGGCCGGCGCGTTCATCCGAGGCGACCCCTGATCGCTCGATGCTTTTCCGCAAGATGCTGCATAGGCGCACATGCGCGTTCTGCACGTAAGGACCCGAGTCGCCTTCGAAGCTCAAGGCCTGATCCCACTCGAAGCGGATATCGTTGAGGCGCCGGTTCTTCAATTCGCTGAAGACGAGGGCGCCCACTCCGATGCGCAGCGCCAGCTCTTCCTTGCCCTCGGCATCGGGATTCTTTTCCTTGATGATGCCCAGGATCTTCTCTTGGGCCGCCTCGATCACGTCCTTCAACAAGCTGGCTTGGCCCGAACGCGTCTTGCCCTTCTCCCACCCGCCTTCTTCGCTCTTGATCAGCACCAGGCCGAAGGGAACATGCTCCATGCCCTTCGCCCAAGGGTAGCCCGCCAATTCCAGCACCTTTATCAGTTGCTGGAAATGCAGGCTTTGGCCGTTGTCCACCACGTAGAGGCACTTGGAAAAGCCGTAGGTCTCGGAGCGGTAGATGGCGGCGGCGATGTCACGCGTAACGTAAAGGGTGGCCCCATCCGACTTCCGCAAAAGCGCGGGAGGAAGGTTATGCGCGGAGAGATCCACGATGTCGGCGCCTTGGCTCCTCTGTACCAGCCCCTTCGCGGCCAGCAAGTCCAGCGTCTTGGGCATGTGATCGATGAAGTAGGCTTCGCCGATATAGCTATCGAAACCGACTTCCAGGAAACCGTAAATCCGCCGGAGCTCCGCCAGGGTGATGTCCTTGAAGGACTGCCACAGCCGGCGATACATCGCATCGCCGCTTTCCAATTTCTGGAAAGCCGCCCGGGCCTGGTCCTCCATGGAAGGATCGGCCTCGGCGGCCTTCGCGAATGCGGTATACAGCGCGTTCAGCCGCTCTATGGTCATGCCCGCCAGGTCGCTTTCGTGAAGCCCCTCGCGCAGGAACATCACGATCAACTTGCCGTAGGACGTGCCCCAGTCCCCCAAGTGGTTGATGCGCACCACCCGATATCCCGCCCGCGCGTAAAGCTTGGAAAGGGAATTTCCGATCATGGTCCCGCGTAGATGATGGAAGACCAATTCCTTCCCCATGTTGGGCGAGGAGAAATCGATGCAAACGGTTTCGCCATCGCCGCGGCGCGATGTCCCATAGGCGGCGCCCTCCTCGGCGATGGGTCCCAAGGTGCGGCGCGCGAACTCGGCGGCGTCGACGAAGAAATTCAGGTACCCGTTGAGGGCCTCGACCTTCACGATGGAGGCCGTGGGTTTGATCTGCCCGGCCAACTCGATGGCGATCGCCGGCGGGGCCTTGCGCAGTTTCTTGGCCAGGGGGAAGCAGGGGAACGCGAAATCGCCCTGCCCCAGATGTTGCGGCAGGGTGATGGCGTGAACGATGTCCTGGGCGGGAAGTCCGGTCAGGGGCGCGAGGAGCTCGGCGATCTCCTCTTTATAAGTCTTCATCCTCGTCTTCGGCGGCTTTTTCGTCTTGGGTGATGTAGTCTTCGGCCTTCAGCTTGGTGGCCTTGGCGTCCGCCCACAGGCGTTCCAGGGAATAATAGCTACGGGTATCCTTCTCGAACAGGTGGATGATCAGGTCCCCGTAATCGAGCACGGCCCAGCGCACGCCGCTATGGTATTCGGACCGTAAGGGCTTGATGCCTTCCTTGGAAAGCGCCTTCGAGGTGTTGTGCATGGCGACGCGCATCTGCGCCTCGTTCTGGCAGGTGCAGATCAGGTAGAAGTCGGTCAGCGAGCTCAGGCCTCGCAGGTCCAGCATCACCAGCTCGTCCGCCTTCTTGGCGAAAAGAAGCGCTGCGGCCTTGCCGGCCAGGGCCTGGGCTTCTACTACGGTTTTACTCTTTGCCATCGCTTGCTCAGCTCCTCGTAATCCTTCCCGATGATGACCGTGGCGTCCACGAGGGCCAGGGGATCGGAAAGATGGATCAGGTTATCGGTCTCCAGCACCTTGGCGAGATCGCGCGCCACCGGTTCGTTGCCGGTGCGGGCGATGACCAGGGTATGCGCGTAGTTCCAACTGCCCGCGTTGCCGAACTCGATGATGTCGAATCCGCGCTCGGTCAGGTAGTTGCGGAATTGTTCGGCCGCTCCCGGTTTGCCGCATCCGTTCAGGATTTGGATCTGACCGGTGTTCGGGATGAAGGGAACGGGTTTCTCCTCTTGCCTGCATGCGGGGAAGAGCAGAACCGTAGAGAGGGCGAGGCTTCCCCAGGCGGCCGATCGCAGCCGAGCGGCCGTTCCGTTCGGGGTCCTTAGGGCCGGCAGCCGGCGACTCGGGCCGTTCCAGGACCGGACTCGGAAGCGATGCTGTCGGGATTCGTTGCGGGGGGCGGCGAGGCGCAATAGGCAACTAGCGGAACGGGCTCATGAAGGGATCGCCCCCATACGCCTTGTAGGCGTCCCGGCCGTTGAAGAGATGGAGGGAGATGCTCGAATTGTCGGTGGGCTTGTACTCCAGGCTTACGTGCGGGAAGACCAGGGAAGAGCCGAGCCGCGGATCTTGGAAACCGCCTTTGGATAAACCGACCGACGAGCTTGCGTAGAGGGGGGTGTAGAATCCTACGTCCGCGGAAAGAGTGAGCGGATCGGCCAAACGATAAGTCAAGGTGTTGAGGTAGAGCCCCGCCGAGGAAGAGCCGAAGGAGCCCGAAGCGAAGTTGACCGCATAACTCTGGTGCATGGAAAAGCGATTGGGATTGAGAAGCGAAAAACCGGAGACCGATCCGCCGCCCTCTCGCCATTGGGGCGCCATCAGGGTACCCCGATCGAACTCCCCGGGCTGGGTGAGAACGGTTTCATGGGTCCCGTTTCCGAACGCTTTCGGTGGCTCCGCGGAAAAGACCGGAACCGTCGCAGCCAATCCGCAGACCGCCAGAAGGGCTCGGGAAAAGCCCTTGATTCCGGTCGATTTCGAAGATTTCCGCATGGAAGGTTCTGTTTGGACGAATCCCATTATAATATAAATAGGCGGTCAGCCGGCGGGAACGTTTTTGCCGTCCACCTTGAGGACCTTTGGGCTGTGGGACTCCAGTTCCTTCTCATCCAGGTGCGCGAAGGTCATGATGATGACGATGTCCCCTATGTGCACCAATCGGGCCGCGGCCCCATTCACGCAAACTTCGCCGGATTCGGGTTTCCCCAGGATGGCATAGGTTTCGAAACGGGCCCCGTTGTTGATGTTGACGACGTGGACTTTTTCGTATTCCCGGATGTCCGCCAAGCGCATCAGAACCGGATCGATGGTAATCGATCCGGTGTAATTCAGGTTCGCATCGGTGACGGTGGCGCGATGGATCTTGGACTTGAGGATTTCTCGGAGCATTTGCCCCTAAACTACTAAAAACCGACGGCCACTACGGCCGCGGCGCCCCCAGGCAATAGCCCGAGGTTCCAGCTGAAGCGGCCCGCCTCCTGGTTGTCCACGTAGCGGGTGCCTAAGTACGCATCCCCGGCGCTGGTGACCATGGCAAGGAGGGTGATGATAGGGAAGACCGGATAGATGGAATGGGTTTCCTGGTTCTGGACAAGGAAGGTCAGGGCGATGCCGGCGACCGCGGCGGAGGTAAGGCCCAATCCCAAATAGGTTTTCTTCGTCTTATACTCGTAAAAGCCGGGAAGGATGAAGGAGACGAACGGAGTCAGGTTATTGGCGTCCTGCTTGCGGTAGCTGCGGTCGATGTCATCATCGGCCATGCCCGCTTTCTTTTCGGTCAGCCAATGCTCTTCGGTCACGCCCAGCTTTTTCCAGGGTTCGGAAAAATACTCGTTGGGGGAAATGCCCACCTCGAGCAGTTTCAGGAACTTGGCCTTGGACATGCCGCTTTCCTTCACCTTCTGGAACTCTTCTTGGCTGATGCCCATGTCCTCGGCGGATGTGTTTTCCCATTCATCCGCGTAGACCTTCAAGGCCATGAGATTCAGGAACAGGGCCAGCAGAAAGATTTTCTTAAGCAAGGGCATAGGCGAGGGTCCCGTCGAAAAGGTGCTGGACTAAAATAAGGCCATCAGTCCGAAAATGCATGGCCTCGTCGAAGAGGATTCCGATGCCGAGGGGGGGAATCGAACCCCCACAGAGTTGCCCCTACCGGATTTTGAGTCCGGCGCGTCTACCAATTTCACCACCTCGGCGATGGATTTTGCCCGTTCAAAACAAAGGCGATGCGCCGGTCCGGTTGGCCGGATCCGCGCATCGCCCCCGCTCGAGCGCCAAGAATATAACTTAAAGGCTTCAAAAAATGAAACGGATGCGCTAAATGGCGAAGCAGATTCTTATCGACTCCTATTTCGGGATGGTCCGGACCGCCATCGCCGAAGACAACGAACTCGTGGACTATTACGAGGAGTCGCCCGAACAGGGCCGCAACAAAGGGAACATTTACCGGGGGGTGGTCAAGAAAGTGGATGCCCCCATCCAAGCCGCCTTCGT
The DNA here is from genome assembly GCA_019509785.1 of Fibrobacterota bacterium. Taxonomy (NCBI): domain Bacteria; kingdom Pseudomonadati; phylum Fibrobacterota; species Fibrobacterota bacterium. The sequence continues at coordinate 81,974 of JAEKLQ010000049.1, forward strand.
GAAATTCGCGGGGGGCCGGGACGGTTTCCTGCCCTTACGGGACGCCTCCGCGGGCAAGGCCCCCAAGCCGGGAGATGCGGTGCTGGTGCAAGTGGTGAAGGACGAAGTGGGGGATAAAGGCGCGGCCCTCACCGCCAAGCTGTCCCTTTCCGGACGCTATCTGGTCTATATCCCCGAGCGCGACGGGGAGGGCGGCATTTCCAGCAAGATCACCGACGAGGAGCGCGCCGCCCTGAAAAAGGTCCTCGAAGAGTTACGCTTTCCTGACGGCGCCTCGGTCATCTTGCGTACCGCCGCCACGGACAAGAGCGTCGCCGAACTCCAGGCCGATCTCGACCGCTTGATCGAAAGCCATCGGGATATCGTGGACAAGTTCGGCAAGGGCAAGGATCCCGGGTTGCTTTTCCGCGAAGCCCCTCCGGCCCTGCGCTACCTGCGCGAATATTACACCGAGGACGTGGAGCGCATCTGGGTGAACCAGGAAGAGGTGCAGGACCAGTGCCGGCAGTTCTTCTACTTATACGAGCCCAAATCGGCTTCCAAGGTCGTGCTCTCCCAGGACGGCCCCTTGCTTTTCCATCGGCTAGGCCTGGAATCCGAAGTCGAAATGCTGTCTTCCCGCAAGGTCACCCTTCCTTCCGGCGCCAACATCGTGATCGACCAGGCCGAGGCCCTGGTGGCCATCGACGTGAATTCGGCCAAGGCCGGCGGCCGCGCCGAGGAACCGAAGGGAAAGGCAAAGGGAAGGGGCCGGTCCAACCGGGGCGGCGGCGATTTGGAGGAAACCGTCTTCGCGGTGAACAGGGACGCGGCCGTGGAGATCGCGCGACAATTGCGCTTGCGGGACCTGGGCGGGATCATCATCGTGGACTTCATCGACATGGAGGAGGAAAAGCACCGGCGCCAGATCGAGGAAGTGATGCGCAAGGCCCTGTCCCGCGACAAGGCCAAGGTCAAGGTGTTCGAGATCAGCCCGTTGGGCATCATGCAAATCAGCCGGCAGCGCTTGCGAAAGGCCGGGCACCAGTTCACCCATCTGGCCTGCGATGCCTGCCAGGGCCGGGGCTGGCATGCTTCTCCCTCGGCGGGGGCCTTGGCGGCTTTGCGTAAGCTCGAGGAACGACTGCACGGGAAAAAAGCCGGGCAAAGCCTGGCGGTTTCGGTGCCTTACCCGGTCGCCAATAAACTGATGAACGAATTCCGCGATCACGTGATCGCGATGGAAAAGCGCTACGGGGGCACGGTGCGGCTGCAGGCCCTGCCCGCGGCTTCGGGCGAGGCCGTGGTGGCCGTATTGGGCGGGAGCGATGCGGGCGTTCGCGAAGGCCGGCCGCCGGAACGGGACGGGACGGCGGTACGGAACAGCCAACCCGCGCAACGGCGCGCCGAGGAACCCGTGCAGCGGCGGGCCGAGGGGCGAGGCCAGGGCAGGAACGCCGGACGCGCCCAGGGGCGCGTCGAAGAGCGCGGCCCGGGGAACTCCAACGGATCAATCCCAAGGGACGGACGGGGTCAGGGGAATAGGCAACCGCAAGCGGGCCGCAGGGTCCCTGCGGTAGCTTCCGAGCCCGATAACCAAAGGGAACCGATGCCTGGGCCGAACGGTGAAATAGAAGCCGACCTCGAAGCCGCTCCCGGGACCATGGCGGCCGGTGTCGCGGAGATCGTTAACACCGAAGTTACCCTCGGAGAGGCAGCCTCCGCCGGTCCGGCGGCCAAGGGACACCGGAGACGGCGCGGCGGAAGGGGCCGTGGTAGGGGCCGGGGCGAAGGCGGCGTGTCGGGGCCGGTTCTACCTGCTATGCCGAATGCGCCACCGGAGGATCTCCCCAGGGCGGGAACCGCGAAGGCCCCGGCCCGGGGCCGGAGCCAAGCGCGACCAATCGAAGGGAATGCAGGCGAAGGGAAAACCAAGCCCGTGAAGAGCGGCGCCCGGCCGCGTCGCAGGGGCCCGGGGTCGGCGGGTCCAGCCCGATCGGCTAAACCCGCGGCCTGAATCCGCGCCGGTCGCCGGACCGTTGGGCCGGGTCAAGGATTGACGGGTATCGCCTCGGACAGGATCCGTTCGGGCTTGAGATGATCGCGGGCGAAAGCCTCTGCCTCTTCCGGGGTCGCGAATCGCCCGACCCAAACCTGGTAGATCCGTTTTCCTCCCCGTTCCCGCTCCAAGGTTTCCGGGGTCAGTCCCAACTTGGATAAGGTCGCCATCATGGCCTGGGCGTTGGAGGCCTGCGTGAAGGCCCCGCATTGCAAGGTGTAGGGCTTTCCTGATGGTGCCGAAGCGGAAGGATGCGCGGGAGGGGCCGAAGGGGCGGGGGAGACCGTGGCATGCTCGGCCTCGGATACGGGCGCCGGCGCTTCCTTGGCGTTGTCCGGGATCGCGCCGGCCGCGGCCAGGCTGTCCCGAGTCGAGGTCGGAACCGGCGTGCGCGAGAATCCGGATCCGGATCTCCAGCGCGCGGTATCGGCCCCCGCATTCAGCTTGCGTAAATAACGGGCTTCCGGCGACTGGGGGTATTTCGCGATCAATTGCGACAAGAGGGATTTTTCCGCGCCGCGATCGACGCCTTGCCGCGTCTGCGCGCCCAACAGCAGCAAGGACGGCCTCTCCTCGTCGGGCGCCTTGTCCATGGCTTGCATCGTCGCTTGCCAGGCCCCTTCCCGATCCCCTTTGCCGGCCTTGGCTTTGGCCAAGCCCTCGAGGGCCAGCGGGCGGTAGTAATCGCCCGGCTTGGTCTCCTCCAAGAGTTTCGCGAACCAGGTTTCGCCGGAATCCAGGTAGCTCGCCTTATCCGCGCGCGAACGCACGAGCGCCAGGCAGGCATTGCCCATCCAATAGGTCGCCGGGTCCCTCCATCCCCCTTGGGGATAACGGCGCAGGTAATCGCGGAAGTAGGGGATGGCCAGATAATATTTGCCGGTGGCGTAGGTGTATTGCCCCAACCGGAACAGCGCCTCTTCCGCCTCCGCGGAACTCCCGCCCGCCTTGATGGCTTTCTGGAGGTAGTCCGCCGATTCCTGTCCCGCGGGCGACAGCTTCCCGATGAGAAGCAGCAGGAAGGCATCGTCCGGGTGCGCGGCCAGGGACTTCAGCGCCATGGCGCGCGCCGAATCCAATAAGCCCTTGCGGGCCAAATCCAAGATGGCTTCGCGTCCCGAGGGATTGGCAGCGGCGGCCGCGGCAACGGCCGAAGGCGCTTCTCCGGGCGAAGACCCCTCGGGCAAGGAGGCGTAGCGGACCTGGGGCGGAGGATCCTTGGGTACGGAGAGGGACGCGGACAATGGAAGGGCGCAGACCGCGAGCAAGGGGAACCAGGCGCGGATCACGGAGCGGGACGCTCCCCGGAACGGGTGGCGGCGCGATCGAGTTCGGCCCGCAAACGGGCGATCTCCCCGTTCTTACGGCGCACCTCCCGTTGCAAGGCGATGGTGCGCGGCAAATCGATGGCCAGGAACAAGGCCACTCCCGCGGCGAACGCGATCACCAGCCAGAAACCGAGGATGAGGCTGGCTTCCAGCTTGAAGAAATGAATGGGAACGGTGCGACCCAATTCGCTTTGGTTGAGGGCCACGAAGACGCCGATGATCACCAGGACGATCAGGAAGGCGAAGCGTTTGAAGTAGACCATGCGACCGCCTCTCAAGCCGGTATGATTTCGCCGCGCAGCACGATGCCGCTCCGGCCCAGGATGCGTACGCGGGCCAGGGTCCCCTTGCCCACGCCGGGCGCGTCCGGAACGATGACCTTCTTGAAGCAACTGGTTTTCCCCACCCATTCGCCCTTGTCCCGCGAGGACCGATCCTCGATCAAGATCTCCTCCACCCGGCCGGCCATGGCCTCGAGCTTGCGCTCGGTGATGCCCATCTGCAAGGCGATGAGGCGCTCCAGGCGCGCCTGCTTCTGCGCGGCAGTAAGCGTCTCGGGCTCGTCGAAGGCGGGCGTGCCCTCCCGCGGCGAGTAGGCGAACATGAAGGCGCTGTCGAAGCCGACTTCCTCCACCATCGAAAGGGTGTCCTCGAAGTCCCGCTCCGTCTCGCCCACGAACCCCGCGATGATGTCGGTGGAGAGGGCGACGCCGGGAAGATTTTCCCGCAGTTCGCATACGATTTCCAGGAAGCGTTCGCGGGTGTATTGCCGCCGCATCTTCTTGAGCATGGCGTTGGAGCCCGATTGCAAAGGCATATGCACGTGGCGGCAGACCTTGGGGGATTCCGCCATGGCGCGGATGGTTTCGGAATCGAAATGGCGGGGATGGGGGGAAGTGAAACGAATGCGTTCCAGGCCTTCGATTTCATTAAGCTTGCGCAAGAGCGAGGCGAAATCGTCGGACTCGGTGCGATACGAATTGACGGTCTGGCCCAACAGGCAGACTTCCTTGACGCCTTCGGAAACCGCGCGTTCCACTTCCGAAAGGATCGATTCCGCTTCGCGGCTCCGTTCCACCCCGCGCACCGTAGGCACGATGCAGTAGGTGCAACGCTTGTTGCAGCCCCGCATGATGGTGATGTGGCAGGTTACGGCCGAATCCAGCTTCGCCATGATGCCGTCGTAGTTCTCGAAAGCGTTCTGCTCGGTCAGAACCTCCGCAGCGGCGGGCCGTCCGGAAAAGATCATGCCTTCCAGCTGGCGGTAATTGTCCGGGCCTACGACGTAATCGACGTGGTCCAATTCCACCGGGATCTTTTCCCCGTGGTTCTGCGCCATGCAACCGATGACGGCGATGCGCACCGCCGGGTTGCGGCGCTTGTAATGACGCATGGCCGCGATGCGCGCGTAGGCGCGATCCTCCGCGCCGCCGCGGATGGAGCAAGTGTTGACGATGAGCACGTCGGCTTCTTCCGCTTCGCCCGTCTGCAGCATGCCACGCTTCTCCAGCATGCCGCCGACCAGGTTCGAATCGTACACGTTCATCTGGCAGCCGAAGGTGGCCAGGAAATATTTCCCCGCTCCGGACGGTTTTGGCAGTTCGCTCATGGCCGCCCTCCCGCCGTTGGGCCCTTGGCTTCCATGGCCGCCACCGCCGCGGGCAAATCGGCCATGGAGGTAAAGGTCGCGTCGGCTCCTTCCGCCAATAGGGCTGCCGCCGGCCCCATGCCGTCCAGATAGCCCAGGAAACGGGCCCCCGCCCGGCGGGCCGCGCGCAGGTCCTGCACGCCGTCCCCGATCATGACGGTCTCTTCGGGCCGCGCGCTTTCCAATTCCATCAACTTGCGCAGGGCGGCGGGATCCGGCTTTTGCCCGAAGGGGTTATCCCCGCCGAACACGTGCCCGAAATGCCCCGACATGCCTAAGCCTTTTAGGATGCGCGCCGCCGGCGCCCCGGGCTTATTGGTCAGCACCGCTTTGCGGTAGCCGGACAAACGATCCAAGGCCTGAGCCATGCCTGGATAGGCCCGCGTCTCTATCAGGCAATGCTCGCGGTAATGCGCGAGGAAGGCGTTAAGGGCCGCGTCGATGGTGGCAGGCGCGGTTGCGGACGCGGGCGGGTCGCCTTCCGCTTCGCGCGCGGCAGCCAGGCTGCGGGTGATCAGGTTGCGGGCGCCGTCCCCCACGAAGCCGACGACGGTCTCGACGGGCAAGGGCGCGAGCCCGATCGCGGCCAAGGCCGCGTTCACCGAGGCCGCGAGATCGCGACGCGTGTCCGCCAAGGTGCCGTCCAAATCGAAAACGAGTAGTTTTAGCACCCTAGAAAGATACTTTCGCCCCTTTCTCCCGACTAGGACGCGATGCGCTTCCTCCTCGCCCTTCACGATGTTTGGCCCGGGAACTTTCACCTGGCGGCGGGCTACTTGGAGCGCTTGCGATCCTTGGGCGCGCGGCGCATCGCCCTGCTCGTGGTTCCGGCCTACCATGGCGCTCCGCCCATGGACGCCAGCGCGGAGTTCGTCGCCTGGCTGCGCGAGGAGAGCGGCCGCGGCACCGAATTGTTCCTGCATGGTTATCATCATTGGATGGGAGAGCTCGCGCGACGGGGAGCCTTCGGGGCGCGGCGCAACGCCTGGGGCCGCTGGGTAAACCGCCATATGGTGGAAAGCGAAGCGGAGTTTTCCGGGCTGCCGAGGACGGCCCAGGCCGGCATTCTTTCGGAGGGGTTGGCTTCCTGGCGTCGCACCGCCCTCCCCTTGGCCGGGTTCGTCGCGCCGACCTGGCATGGCGCTCCCGAAGCATCCCGCATGCGCGCGGAAGGCCTCATGCTCTGGGAGACGCGCTTTCGTCTGCATCATCTGCCCACGGCGCGGGCGCGCTTCGTTCCGCCGCTGGCCTGGGGCAAATCCGGTTCCGGGGGAAACCCCAAGTTGGCCGGCGGTTCGGCTTGGCTCGCGGCCCTCTTGCGGGTCCCGCTCATCAAGGTGGCATTGCATCCCGGCGATCTGGAAGGGGGCAACGCCGAGCCGGTATTGGAGCGCGTATTCGCCGCGGGCGAAAACGCGGGCTATGGTGAGGTTTTCAAGGTCACGGCGCCGTGACGGTGACGTTGACCGAGGTTTGCGATACCAGGTTGCTCTTGGTATCCGTGGCCTTCACTTCCGCGGTCCCCGCTTTCCGTCCCACCAAACGCTTGTCTTCGAACACCCCGACCACGGTCGTATCCGAGCTGACCAGCCGGTAGGCGGAATAATCCGCGGTTTTACTCGTCTTTCCGTTGGCGAGGATGACGGTCTTGGAGACGATCCAGAATGAGCTGGTGTCGCCGACGCGGAAGGGTGCGGGAAGGGGCGAGGATTCGATGTCGAGGCTATCGCCCTTTTGGGGTTCGGTTCCGCATCCCGCCAGAGCGGTCAAACCACCGAGAAGGAAAGCGGCGAAGAGGGAATGGCGTTTCCGCATAGAGTCTCCAGTTTCCGGTTTAGCGCCTTCTGAATCTATCAAATCGAGTTCCGCCAGTCACGGCGGAGTTCCTCGGCGACGGGAGCATGGGCCGCGGCCGCCATGTTCTCGGCCAGATGGGCGGGATCCCCGGTCGCGGGGATGACGCAGGTGACGGCCGGATGGGCCAAGACGAAATCCAGAAAGATCGCGCTCCAGCTTTCCAGGCCGGCGGCGCGGGCGCTTTCAGGTACTTTACGGCCGCGGACCTTGCGGAAGAGGGCGCCTTCCCCGAAGGGCCGGTTGATCAATACCGCGATCTTCTGGTCCAGGGCGAAGGGCAATAAGCGGTCTTCCGCTTCCGGCTCTTCCAAAGAGTAATTGATCTGGATGAAGTCGGGCCGGGTCTCCGAAGCCACCCTTTCCAGTTCCGCATGGGCTCCCGCTTGGTAATGGGTCAGGCCCCAATAACGGATACGGCCCGCGGCCTTCCATTCCCTCAAAGTCGGGACGTGGGAACGCCAGTCGACCAGGTTATGCACTTGCATCAGATCCAAGGTCGTCCGCCGCAGCAACCGGAAGGAATTTTCCATTTGCGCGATGCCTTGGGACCGGCCTTGGGTCCAAACCTTGGTGGCTACGAAGGCGGGAATCGCGCCGGGGGCGGCGCCGGGGGCGGGCAGTAATTGGCCCAAAGCGGCTTCGGCCTGCCCGTACATCGGCGAAGTATCGATGACCCGGCCGCCGCCGGCGAAAAAGGCGTTCAGGATCGGTTGTAATCGGTTTCGCTCGGGACCGGGAGCCGCGTCGAAGGTTTTCCAACTGCCCATTCCATAGACGGGCAGGGATTCACCGCTTGAGAGGGTTCGGATCGGTAACGTCATGAAATCCCCCCGGCTAAGGTGGGAGAATATAATTTTCAGCCTGGTCCGCCGCCCGGAGCGGACCGCGGGAGAAATATGATTAAATGGATGGGCTTGGCGGTTGCCTTGGTATGCGCGTCGGCGCACGCCGATGCGGGGGTGAAAGACAGCACCAATGGTTGGGGTTACGGGTACGATTCGCTCCTGCACGATCTCGGGGTCTGGCGCCAGGACTCCAATGTCCGCATCGATTCCGTCGGCGCCAGCGTCCAGGGACGCGCCCTGTGGATGGTCTCCATCACCGCGCCCGGGGACAGCCTGGATCGCCATGGTGAACTCACGGACCGCAAACATCGCGTATTCATCCATGCGCGGACGCATCCTGCCGAGGTCCAGGCCCTGTGGGTGGCCCGCGAATCCATCCGCTTCCTGCTTTCCGACGACGCGAAGGCCAAAGAGCTACGCCGCGATTACATATTCAACGTCATCCCCATGTATAATCCCGACGGCGTGGAGCTTGGAAAGGCGCGCCAGAACGCCCATGACGTGGATCTGGAAAGCAATTGGGACGAGAATCCGATGGAGCCCGAACCCACCGCCCTGAAGAAGACCTTCATGGCTTTCATGGATGGCCCCATACCCATCGAAGTCGCGCTGAACCTGCACGCGGACTCGTACAATTGCGCGCGTTTCTTCTTCTTCCATTACGCCGCCGGGACCTCCGCCCACTATGCCGATTTGGAAAAGGCATATATCGCCGGGGTACAGGCCCATTACCCGGGCGGGCTCAAGGATTGGGATTTCGTGGAGAGCTGGGCCACCGGCACGGTAACCCATTACCCGGAAGGGTTCTGGTGGGTGAACCACGGCGATAAGGTCCTCGCGCTCACTTATGAGGACAAGAATACCCTGACACAGGCCGGATCCGATTGCCTGGACGCGGGCGGATACGATTCGACCGGGACTGCCTTGGCGCTTGGCTCGGTCGATTACATCAAGGCCCGTATCCTGGCCCCGATCCTGGCACGGACCAGTCCGGTAACCCGGATGTTACTGCAAGGGGAGGGCGTCCGCTTTCCTTCCGGCCTGGCCGCGCGCTGGGAGATCCTGGATCCCCGCGGGAGACGGCTCGCCGCGGGCGCATTCGGGCGCGATGGCGGTTTGCTGGCCTGGAACCAAATGCCCGATGCCCCCGTACGCATCCTGTCCATGCTTCCCGAGTCCGGACCCGCGGAACGGCTAATCCTGCCGCTCCGATAGCCGCGCCGCTTTCGGGCCTTGGGGACTTTGGGGACTCTGCGCTCCGGGGGTCGCGGCGGAACTTGACGCGGGTAGGGGTTAGAGTAGTTTTCGGATCGATGGGCATGCGATCCTTCCTCTCCCTAATCTTACTAGGGCTCCTAGCGCCGGGCCGCGCCTGGTGCGATCCCGCGCCTTCCCCGGCGGGCGAAGCTGCTTTGCTGCAACCCGTTCCGGCGGTGATGGACTCCCAGCGGGTTGCCGCCCATCGCGTGGACATGGACGAGAAGATCAACGAGAAGATCGCGGCGGCTTATCGGGAACATGCGCCTTTGGCGTTGTTCTCTCTCGGTTCGCTGGCCGTCGGAGGCGCATTCTACGCCATCGGGCATGGGGCCGATGGTTCGCGCTCCGCCAACGCGTCGGCCGATCGGTCGCAGTTGAAGGCCGTGGTTTCGGTCGCGGGAATCAGCGCCTTGCTCGCCGCCGGATCCTATTTCTATTACGTGCATCGGGCCAAGGCCCGGGCCGAAGCGGAACCGCAATGGGATGCCGCGTTGATGGGCGCGCCCGACGGCGCGGGCGGCATCGCCATGGGCGCGCGGCTGACCCTGGCGCTATCTTCCCTTCGCTAATTTCTAGATTGTTTACATCGGCTTCCGACGGTTGCGCGAACGCCGCCGGGGCAGGGAAGATCGCCCATGATGACCGCAGAACAACTCCAGGACCGCCTCGCCAACGTCAAAATCAACGGCGCCGCCTGTACCTATACCCTCGAGAAATGCGAATCCCTGGTCCCCTTGATCAACGCCATCAACGAGATCAAGAAGCAGAAGAACGCGGTCATCCTGGCCCATTCCTACGTGGCCCCGGAGATCGTCTACGGCGTGGCCGATTTCACGGGCGATTCCTACGGCTTGAGCAAGGACGCCATGGGGACGTCGGCCAAGACCATCGTGTTCGCCGCGGTGAAATTCATGGGGGAAACCGCGAAGATATTGAATCCGGACAAGGAAGTTCTGATTCCCGGGCGCGATCCGGGCTGCACCTTGGCGGACGCGGTGACCGGCGCGGACGTGCGAGCCTTGCGCGCGAAATTCCCCGCGCATAGCTTCGTCTGCTACATCAACACCACGGCGGACGTGAAAGCCGAGTGCGACGTCTGCGTGACCTCGTCCAACGTGTACGACATCGTCGAGGCCATCCCCAACGACAAGATCTATTTCCTGCCAGACAAGCTGATGGGGAAGAACATCCAGGACGAAATGGCCCGCCGCGGCGTACGCAAAGAAGTTCTCCTCTACGAGGGCACTTGCTACGTCCACGAAGAATACGATCCCGAAATGGTGACCTTCCTGCGTATGAAATTCCCCGGCGTGGAAGTCGTGACGCATCCCGAATGCGGCTCGGGCGTGGTGAAGTCTTCCGACTACGTGGGCAGCACCTCGCAGATGCTCAAGCACGTGGCGCAGTCCAAGAAGAAGGATTTCCTGGTGCTGACCGAATGCGGCCTGGTCTCGCGCTTACAGGCGGAGCATCCTGATAAGAACTTCGTGGGCTCCTGCACCATGTGCAAATACATGAAGTCGAATACCCTGCAGGACATCCTGCGCGTGCTGATCCAGCCCCGCCCCGAAGATCGCATCGTCCTCGAAGAAGGCTTGCGTAAGCGCGCCTTGGGCTCCATCGAGGCGATGTTCCGGTATACCGAAGGCGCAGCTTTTGCGTCCGGCGCTGCCTCGGCGACCGGCGCCATCCCCCGGCGCGCCTGATCCCGATGCCCAGCCACGCGTTCCGCGTCCATGGCGCCGGCTCCGGCCTCGCCGATTGGATCCATGGGCCTGTCGACTTCGCTTCGCCTCGGCTCAACCCCTACCGATCCCGCGCGCCCGGGGATGGCGGCTTGGCCATGGGCAAGGTCACTTTCCGGGAAGACTTGTTGGAGCTCGCCGCGCGACGTCGCGCGGAGGGCGAGCCGGCCCGCTTGGCCTGGGAAGATATCCTGTCGGACATACTCGGACCGGAGGCTCCTCCTCCCGCATTCAACGTGGGCGGCCCCGCCCTGGCTTCCTTGACCTTGGCGGCCCAACTGCTTCGGCCCGCCCGGGTCCCGGTCACCTACTATGGCGCATCCGGGGACGATGCGGAAGGGGCGCGCATCCGGCTTGCCTTGGCGCAAACGCCTTTGGACATGACATGCTTCCGTCGACGGCCGGGCCGCACCACGGCGGCCCACGTCTTTTCCGATCCGAAGGCGGGAGGGGGAGCGGGGGATCGTTTTTTCGTGCATTGCCAAGGCGCGGATGCGCCGATGGAGGACGTCTTCAACGGGGAGTCGTTCTTCCAGGCCGTGTTCAACGTATACGCGGGCACGGTGCAGGTGCCCGCATTGCATCGCGAGTTGCCGTCGCTGCTCGAGAAGAGCCGGCGGCGCGGCGCGCTGACCGTGGTGGGAGCGGTTTACGATCATGCCGCGGAGAAGTCCGCGCCCGGCCGCCCTTGGCCGATGGGGGACCAGAGCGGGGATGAACGCAGCGGGGGCTTGGGAAGCGCGCTCGAGGCTTGGCACCATATCGATCTTCTGGTCGCCGATGCCGAAGAGATCCGCGGGCTGGCGGGACTGCTTGCCGCGCCCTTTGATGGCGGGGCTTCCGTAGCTGCCGCGGCTACCAACGCCGCCGCGGGTTCCATAGAAGCTTCAGTGCAAGCGCTCTTCGATCGGGGCTTGGGCGCGGCCGTTGTGACACAAGGCGAGGGGCCGGTCTATTACCGATCCTTGGGCGGCCCTTTCGGCGAATGCCGGGGATGGGCGCGGCCCCATCCGGACCTGATCGCGGCGGCGCGGGATCCCCGTAACCCGGGCGATCGCCTGCATCGCCGGGGGACTGGCCTGCCAGCAAAGGGGCGGCCTGCGCCTGGAAGCGGCGCTCGGGGAGAACCTAAGCCGCATCCGCGCTTACCAGCCCAAGGCCGCGCCGGCCGGCCGGCCTTGGTGAAAAGGACCTGCATGACCACGCGCGCCTTCATGATCATAAACGCCATCACCAGCTTTTTGGCGGTCGCCTTCCTGTTCTGGCTCCTTTACCTGCGCCGGGGCGCGGGGGATGCCTCGGCATTATCCTTCCTTCCCGCCGTAAATGCCGGGCTCAACGCCACCACCTCCGTTTTCCTCATCCGGGGTTGGTTCGCCATCAAGGCCGGCGATCGCGAACTGCATGCCTTCTGCCAGAAAACCGCCTTCGTCTTTTCTTCGCTCTTCCTGGTCTGCTATATCCTCTACCATAGCGTCCACGGCGACAGCCATTATCCGGGCCATGGTTTACTGCGCGGCGTCTATTTCTTCATCCTCATCTCCCACATCCTCCTCTCCATGGCGGCATTACCTATGGTCCTGGCGACTTTCTTCTTCGCCCTCACGCGGCAATTCGGGACGCATCGCAAGCTGGCCCGCATCACCTTTCCGATTTGGCTTTACGTTTCCCTGACCGGGGTCCTGGTTTTCGCGTTTTTGAAGTTGGCGCGCGCCTAGATTCCCTAATCCTAGGCACTTAGGCCCGGTCTCGCGGCATAGCCATCGCCCCCCGAATTTCCTAGTCTTCACCCGTCCATGGACATAGTAAGCGTGTTATGAAATCCTTCGATGGTCCGCGCTACCGGCCCTGGCTCCATTCTTACGGAATCGCCTTGGCGGCCTGCACCTTCCTCCTGCTCTTCGCGGGCGGCATGGTTACCAGCACCAATTCCGGATTATCCGTTCCCGATTGGCCCACCACTTTCGGCCGCAACATGTTCTTGTTCCCGCCTTCCATGATGAAGGGCGGCATCTTCTACGAGCATGGCCATCGCCTCTTCGCTTCCTTGGTGGGATTGCTCGCCGTGGTCAATTGCCTCGCGTTCTGGTTCAAGGAAGACCGCGCCTGGTTGAAATGGACGGGCACCTTCGGTTTGCTGCTGGTGATCGTACAAGGGGTGTTGGGCGGGCTGACCGTGAAATTCAAGTTGCCCATGGCGGTTTCCGCGGCCCATGCTTGTACCGCCGAGCTGTTCTTCGCGCTCACCGTGCTGATGGCCTTCGCGACCTCGCGCTCCTGGATGCGGGCCGGGGCGGCGCGGCCGTGGGCCCGGCGCGAACCGATGCTGGCCTTGGCTTTCTGCCTCGCCGCCTTCGCGCAGATCGCCATCGGCGCCGTCATGCGGCATAGCTATGCCGGCCTCGCCATTCCCACCTTCCCGCGGGCCTACGGGGAATGGATCCCGCCCTTCTGGAATTTCCCCATCGCCGTCCACTTCCTGCATTCGCGCGTCGGAGCGGGGTTGCTGGTGATCCTCGCAAGTTCCTTGATCGCGAGCGTACTCGCTTCCCGTGAAGCCCCGGCCATGGCGCGCCGCCTCGCGGTTTTCCTCGTATTCGCGTTGGCCGCGCAAATCATGCTGGGCATCTTCACCATCTGGTCCGGGAAGGCCCCGGTGCCCGCCACCTTGCATCTTTCCGGAGGCGCACTGGTGTTCGCGACCGGATGGTTGCTTTTCCTGGCCCTCTGCCGCCTGCCGGCCCGAGGCGAATCGGCTAGGGCCGTTCCCGTCTCCCGCGCCATGTCCGCCAAAGGAGTCGCGACCGCATGAGCACCCTTTCGGCGACCGCGCCCGCCAAGCGCCGCAAGCATCGGGTCGATGCCGGACCGGTTTCCTCTTTCGTCGAATTGATGAAGCTGAAGATGGTCTTCCACATCCTGATCACCACCTTCGCGGGTTATTACCTCGGGGGAAAACTCGATTTGGATCTGCCGCGCATGTGGCATACCCTGCTCGGCACGGGCATCCTGGCCATCGGCGCCTTCGCCCTCAACCAGGCCATCGAGAAGGAATACGACAAGCTCATGGAGCGCACGCGCGAGCGCCCTTTGCCCACGGGACGGGTGGGGAAGACCGCGGCCCTGATTTTCGGCGGCCTATGCACCGTGGGCGGAACCGCTTATTTGTGGCTGGCCGTGAATCCGCTTACGGCCGTGTTGGGCGCGCTGACCGTGATCCTGTATGCTGCCGTGTATACGCCAATGAAACGGCTCTCCAGCCTGAACACCTTGGTAGGCGCGGTGCCTGGTGCCTTGCCGCCCTTGATGGGATGGACGGCTGCCCAGGGTTCCATCGGCTTGGGCGGTATCCTGCTTTTCGCATTCCTCTTCTTCTGGCAATTGCCCCACTTCCTCGCGCTCGCCTTGATGTACAAGGATGACTACCGCCTGGGCGGCTTCAAGATGCTGAGCGTCACCGATCCCACCGGCGAGGCTTGCTTCCGGCACATCCTTTCCCAAACCTTCACCTTGGTGCTGGTATCGCTTTTCCCCTTCGTGTTCCATCTTTCCGGCACCTGGTATCTCATGGTGGCCTTGCTCGGCGGGGGTTATTTCCTCCTCGCCGCCTTTTCGCTTTGGCGCCGCCGCGATCGGGCGGCCGCGCGCACGCTATTCTTCGCTTCGCTCGCTTACCTGCCCGCGCTCTTGCTGGCGATGGCCTGGGACAAAGCGATCGTTTTCATCTAGCGCTTTCGCTTAGCGGACCTCCTGGTCCATAGAGCGGAGGTCATCGCGACAGCTTCGACGGACCGCATCCGTCGCGCGCGCGGGTCTGCGAAAGGTAAGCCCAGTCGCGGGCGCGCCTCGCAGGGACACGTAGCGTCGCTGCGACGGGGGCCTTGTGCTCGCGTTTAAGCGATTGACTTCGCTCCGGTTACGAACCGAATCGGTACCAAGCTTCGCTGGCGCCGCGCGCGGCCTGACAACACTTCCCAATTAAACGAATCGATCGCGCGCGGCGCCAGCGAAGCTTGGTACCGATTCGGTTCGTAACCGGAGCGAAGTCAATCGCTTAAACGCGAGCACAAGGCCCCCGTCGCAGCGACGCTACGTGTCCCTGCGAGGCGCGCCCGCGACTGGGCTT
>JAEKLQ010000050.1 GCA_019509785.1 Fibrobacterota bacterium
GGAATTGGGCCCGATGGAAATCTACCTGATGTACCATGAGGAACTGGAATCGCTGTCGAAAAACCTGAAGGGCCTCAAGCGCATCCGTTTCTGGATGAGCTTTTCCCAGAACTACCTGACCCATCTGCGCGTGCTCGAGAACGTGGGCATGACGCGCATCGATCCCATCGATTTCCAGGGCCAGAAAATCGTACCCCTGCAATTCCTGAAAGCCTTGCTTCCCGATCCCGCCAGCCTGGGCCCCCGCACCAAGGGGAAGACCAACATCGGCTGCGTGATCGATGGCGTCAAGGACGGCAAGCCGAAGAAGCTCTACGTCTACAACGTTTGCGATCACGAAGCGGCTTATAAGGAAACCGATAATCAGGCCATTTCCTATACCACCGGCGTGCCCGCCTACATCGGCGCCAAGCTGATGCTGCAAGGCAAGTGGCGCGGCCAAGGCGTGTTCAACGTGGAGGAGCTGGATCCCGATCCCTTCATGGCCGAGCTGCTCGTCAAGGGTTTGCCCTGGGTGGAGGACGTGGAGTATGAGACGTGAAGAAGGGTACGGGGTTAAGGGTACAGGGTAAGGGATCGGCTGGACCGATTCCAGATCGACCCACCGGCGCGAAGCGCCGCCGGTACCCTTAACCCTTTACCCTATACCCTTCCCCCTTTTTCCCAATTGAAGAAAAGGCCACGTAGAGTGAAACCGTTAGACATCTCCATCGTCCCCACTCCGGCCTACGTCCTCGAAGAAGCGGCCCTTAAGCGCAACCTCGCCTTGCTCGACAGGGTCCAAAAGGAATCCGGCGGCAAGATCATCCTGGCCCTCAAGGGCTTCGCCTTCTGGAGCGCGTTCCCTTGGGTCCGCGAGGTTTTGCACGGCGCGACCGCCAGTTCCCTGCATGAGGCCCGCCTCGCCAAGGAGGAAATGCGGCGCGAGGTCCACGTCTATTCGGTGGCCTTCACGGACAAGGAATTCCCCGAGGTCCTTTCCCTGGCCGATCATATCGTCTTCAATTCCTTCAGCCAATGGCGGCGCTTCAAGCCCCAGGTCATGGCCGCGCGCGCAGAGGGCCGGAACGTCTCCTGCGGCATCCGCGTCAATCCCGGCCATTCCGAGGTCAAGACCCCGCTTTATGATCCGTGTTACGCGAACTCGCGCCTGGGCGTGACGCGAACCGAATTCAGGCCCGATGAGTTGGACGGTATCGACGGCTTGCATTTCCATGCCCATTGCGGCAATAACTCGGACACCTTGGAACGGGTGGTGGCCTCTTTCGAGAAGTTGTACGGCGAATTCCTGCCGCGCATGAAATGGATCAATTTCGGCGGCGGCCATCATATCACCAAGCAGGGTTACGACGTGGAGCGCCTCATCCGGGTGATCCGCGAATTCAAGGCCAAGCATGGGACCGAGGTCTACGTGGAGCCCGGCGAAGCGGTGGGCTGGCGCACCGGGCCGTTGGTGAGCTCGGTGGTGGACATCGTCCGTAACGGCATGGACATCGCCATTCTCGACACTTCCGCGACGGCGCATATGCCCGACACCCTGGAAATGCCGTACCGGCCCGAGATCCGCGGGGCCGACGAGCCCGGCAAACTAGCGCATACCTATAGGCTGGGCGGCCTCACCTGCCTGGCCGGGGACGTGATCGGGGATTACAGCTTCGCCAAGCCCTTGCAGATAGGCGATAAGCTGGTGTTCGAGGACATGATCCACTACACCATCGTCAAAAACACCACTTTCAATGGTATTCCATTGCCGTCGCTCTGCATTTGGACCGAGGACGGCCGGTTGCGCGTGGTGCGCGAATTCGGGTACGAGGCCTACAAGCTCCGAAACGGGTGAGGGGCCGCTTCCCATCGGAAGCGGGGCCTCTTCCCATTGGAAGCGGGGTCGCGCACCCGCGGAAGCGGAACCCTTTCAGCAGCTGTCGAACCGGAGGCCTGGGGTTCTTAATAAATGGTCAGGGTTGCCATGGTCGAACCGGCCTTCTGGTTCTCATAGATGAGGCGCATGTACCAGGCATCGCGCGCCCCGTCGAAGCTCCAGAATTCGTCCATCCGCCCCGGGAAACCGAGGTCGCCGTTGGGATTGCGGGCGCCGAGTACGACGTTGGCGGCCGGGTTTCCGCCCTGGGTGAACGGATGCGATTCCATCTCGACGCCGTTATCGTAGAGGTGGACCGAGTCGCCATCGCATACGATCCCGAGCATGAACCAGGCGACCGATGGGGCGCCGAAATGGGTTTCATAATGGAGGCCTCCCGTTCCGGTGCGGCCGAAGCCTACTTCGCTCGTACCCTGGGCCAGATCCGCTTCGAATCGCTGGTCTTCCGCGCCCGTTCCCGATTTGATGAACAGGTAGCCCGCGTTCCGCCCCTCGTTGTAGATCCACATGTGCATGGTGTAATGTTTGAGTCCAGGGTCGAACTCGGACGGCAGGGAGATGAAACCCTGGGTCCCATTGCCGTCGAAATCCTGCGCGGTTCCCACCACGCCATCCACCTGCTTCGGAAACGCCCCGCCTGCCTTCCCCGGGAAGGAGCCGGTCGCGTCATGGTATTCCCCGGTATGCCCGGCACCGCTTTCGTCCAGATGCCAGACTCCGGTCCATCCGACCGAGCGCGGAAAGACCGCGGCGGGATTTGAGGCTGCGGCGGCCTTGGCGTTGCCCCAGTACATCGAGTACACCGGCGCGGCGCGGTCGGGGGCAAGGGTATCGCAGCGCAGGTAAATTTCCGCCTTCTGGGTCCCGGCATCCCAGCGTGCGATGGCATACTCCAAGTTCTTCCCGTTCACGTCGAGGAAACGCAGATCGCGGCCCGAGTCCGCGGCCTGGGTGAAGTTGAAATTGGCCGAGGTGAGCCGAAGCAGTAACGGGAAATCGGCGGCGATGGCATGGGGGGATGCGCTTCCCGCCGTGGGCAGGCGCAGGACCACGGCGCCGTGGTATTTCCAATCGGGAAGCGGGTTGGCCGGCTTCGCAGTATCGACCGGAGGCGTCTTGGTGGTATCGACCGGGGGCGTCTTGGTGGTATCGACAGGAGGCGTCTTGGTAGTATCGACCGGAGGAGTTTTGGAGGTATCCACGGGAGGCTTTGCCCGCTGGACCGTAACCACGTACTGGGCCGAGGTATCGGCCGCGAGGACCAGAACGGTTATGCGATTAGCCCCGGTATCCAGGGGCACCGGATCGGAAGGCTTCCCGGAAGCCACCGGGCGTATGCCCACGTAGATCTGGGCTTCCGCGTATTCCGGCGAGGCGGTAACCTGGATGCTACCCTGGGAATTCGGGACGGAAGCCGAGTACTCCGAAGAGCCGGGGGCGAAGACGGGAGAGAGGCTCCCGGCCGAAAGCGCGAGGCTAGCCAAGCGCGGCGAGGGCCTGAGAATGGGTATGGCGGTCACGATCGACTTGCCGTCCTGCTTGACGATGGTTTCATCCAGGGTCAGCCTGCCGCTCGCGTCCCAGGCCCGCACGCGGACGGACAAGCTCCTGGTCTCGTCGTCGCCCAACCGGTATGCGGGAATGGCGCCGGGCTCCGTAAGCCTGCCTGACCAAAGGGTTCCCACCACTTGCGCGGTATCTCCATCGGCGAGGATTTGCACGACCACCTTATCGAAGCGGCTTAGGGAGTCGTTCAGGTTCACGGTGAGGTAATTTTCCTGGCGGGGATCCGGTTCCGGCGCCAGTCGGCATTGGACGCCAAGGCAGATGGCCGCGGCGGCCCAAACCAGGCTGCGGGCGAAGGAGAAGGGCTCTCCGCCTTTCGGATCCGCTTTACTGCGCATCGGTGAAGAGTTGGTCGTTACGGGACACGGCCGGTTTGGCATTGGACTCGTACCAATACCACCCTATTCCGCCGCAAGCCGCCGCGCCCGCGGCGGCCCAATAAATCCAGGCCCTGCCTGGTTGGGGTTTGGGAGCGGGTACCTGCGGCTTTGCGTCGTCATTGATCAGGAAGTCCAATTCCGAGCCCGGCTCCCGGCGTGCGGAAGAGTCCGGCGGGGAAATCCCGTTACCTCCGGCCTGCGCGGCCTGCAATGCCAAACCCAGAAAGAGGACGGTCGCCCGCATGATATTCTACCCACCCGTCCGTAATCGAACGGGACCCTGAAGCCTATCCTACGGGATGGCGCGGGAGGGAGGCAAGGAGCGGTCCCGCCGCCAAAAACCCAAGCGAGGCTTCGGATTCAGGTCGGTTTCGGATTCAGTAGAGATCCGGGTTCAGCCCGGCATTCAACGCAAATAGGCCAGGACGATGGGCCGCAGGCGGGCCTTCTCCGCTTCGGGCAAATCGCAATAGCTCTGGATCTTGCCACGGCAGAGCGCGGTGCCGCAGGTGCATGGGACTTGCCACCCGGGCTCGTTGATGCTGGTGCGGTAGTCCCAGAACAACTCTTCCCCCGATGCGATGTCGCGCAGGGCATACAGGGTCGGCGAGCCGTCGGTGAAACCTACGTTGGGATCGCAACTGTGGTTCACGAAATCGTCCAGACGGGGATGTCCGGGCTCCTCCGCAAGATAGGTTTCCGGACCGATCTGGAGGGCGCGCATGCCTTCGATGACCTCCTCTTTGGGACGCAGGATGCCTTGGCAGCGGATTACGTAATCGCCTTTGGCGAAGGCCCGGCTGGCGAAGACGCCCAGGCCATGGACGCCGGACTCGAGCGCATAAAGGCCGTCAACGGGTTCGAGTTCCAGCAAGCAGCCTCCATCCGCGCGGAAGGCGATGCGGTCCCGCGCGAAAGGGGAATTTAGTTATCGGAACCATCATCGGAAAATGCGGAACCCGGATTATATTCAAGCCAGGTTTTCTTCCGGCACGCCCGCGCAGCCCGAAAACCCTTTTACTCGTTACTAATAAAATGTTCCGCAGGAGGTTAACATGACTCATCCAAGGCCCGGACTGTTTCCTTTACTGGCGATGATGGCGATACCGGTGTTATCGACGGCGAAATTCGCCCAGGCGCAGATCAATCCCAGCCAAATCGTGGTGCTGGAGGTGATCGGGGGATCCGGATCGGGATGCGAAGGTCCCGCGAGGTTGGATTTCGTGCAATTGGGGCCGGATGGAAAACCGAAACCGGGAACCTCCCCCTCGGGAACTTTCCGCGTTCCCGCCAAGAAGGTGTTAATCGTAACCGGCGTGGACTGGCAATACGTTCACCCCGATGGAGCTGCGGGGGCGGGCAATATCATGACCTTGAGATTAATGGTGAAAAACATCGCGGACACTTTTGCGCCGGGAAACCGCGCCTTTGAATCCACCGTCACCCTAAGCGCCAAAGGCGAGGGAGGGATTTCGGAAAGCTTGACGACCGGCTTCCCGGTCAATTCCAAAGCGCAAATTTGCCCCGACGTCATTCCGGGACCGATGGGCCCGCCGTCCGGGTTGCAACATTTGGTACTCCGCGGCTATTTGGCCGCGGACATTTAAACTGTTGATTTAAAGCGAGGGTGGGATCTTCGCCCCCCCTCGCTGATCGCGCAATCGGAATCTCCTTTATCCAAGCGCCGCCAGCAGTCCCTGCAGGGAAGGACCGATGCGCCGCAACTCTTCCCGATGGACGGCGCTCAGTCGTTCCAGCGTCTCCCGCCCTTTCGGGGTAAGGCGGACATGCACGCGCCGCCCGTCTTCCGGCGCGGACTCGCGGATCATGAACCCCGATTTCTCCAGGCGATCCACCAAGCCCACCGCGCTATGGGGACGGATCTGCATTTGCTCGGCCAGTTCCCCCAGGGTGGCCCAGTTCCTTCCCGGGAAACCTTCCACGGCCAGCAAGGCCTGATGCTGCTGGGGCTCCAGGCCCAATGGCCGCACGGCTTCTTCGCTGAAGTGCGCGAAGCGCCTGAGGGCGTAGCGGAAGGCGGCCAGCTTTTCGAAATCGGTTTTGCGGAGTCGTTTACGCATACCCTTCCCAATATAGATCGGCCCTCCGTTTCGGATCGGGGGGCGGGAGCGGGGGAACGATTGGAATATATCGTAATGCGATATATATTCCGGGGCGAGGAGAACCATGATCGCATTT
Source organism: Fibrobacterota bacterium (assembly GCA_019509785.1). Classification (NCBI taxonomy): domain Bacteria; kingdom Pseudomonadati; phylum Fibrobacterota; species Fibrobacterota bacterium. Next base: position 6,025 of record JAEKLQ010000050.1, read on the forward strand.
TCACGTTCAAAACCGGATCCCGAAGCCCGCCTTGCCGATTTCACCCGCGACAACCGCATCGTCCCCTTATCCCTGCTCGCCGCCTTAATCGGACTGGTGGCCGCCGGTTCGGGCTGGGGCCTGCTACGGCTCATCAATCTCGCCACCCAGGTCGCGTTCCACGGGCGCTTCTCCTTCCAGGACGCGCTTCCCGCCGGGTCCCGCTGGGGCGCTTGGGCCCTGCTGGTGCCCGCCGCCGGAGGCATCATCATCGGATTGATGGCGCGCTTCGGGTCGGAGAAGATCCGCGGGCACGGCATCCCCGAGGCCCTGGAAGCCATCTTGATCGGGCGCAGCCGCATGAGCCCCAAGGTGGCCGTCCTCAAGCCCTTGTCGTCGGCCATTTCCATCGGGACGGGAGGGCCCTTCGGGGCCGAAGGGCCGATCATCATGACGGGCGGGGCGGCGGGTTCCTTGATCGCCCAGCTGTTCCATCTGACGGCGGCGGAGCGGAAGACCTTGCTGGTGGCGGGCGCGGCGGGAGGCATGGCGGCGGTGTTCGGCACTCCCATGGCCGCCGTGCTGCTGGCCATCGAGCTCTTGCTCTTCGAATGGCGGCCGCGATCCTTCATTCCCGTCGCGGTGGCGGCGACGGCGGCGAACGTGGCGCGTGGTTGGTTACTGGGCCCCGGCCCGATCTTCCCGGTAACCCCGCATGCCCACCTGGGCGGGATGGAAATCGGTTCCGCCTTCGCCCTGGGGCTGGCCGCGGGCTTGGCTGCCATGGCGCTCACCGCATTGGTATACGCCTGCGAAGACGTCTTCGGAAAGCTGCGCTTGCATTGGATGTGGTGGCCGGCGCTGGGCGGATTGGCCGTAGGGGCTGGAGGACTCTTAGACGCGCGCGCCTTAGGCGTGGGCTACGGGACCATCCACGGCTTGTTGCTGGGAAACGTTCCCGGCGGTAACCTGGCGCGCCTGGCCGCGGTGAAGGCGGTGATCTGGGCGGTCGCCTTGGGTTCGGGAACCTCCGGCGGCGTTCTGGCGCCCTTGCTGACCTTGGGCGGATGCCTCGGCGCCTTGGCCTCCCCCTGGCTGCCCGCGGGCGATCCGTGCTTATGGGCTTTGGTGGGGATGGCCGCCATCATGGGCGGGACCATGCGCTCTCCCCTGACCGCCATCGCTTTCGGGATCGAACTGACCCACGATGTCGCGGCTCTCCCGGCGCTACTAGCCGGCTGCGCGGCGGCCCATGCCGTCACCGTGCTCTTTCTGCGCCGTTCCATCCTCACCGAAAAGCTGGCGCGGCGCGGCCTGCACTTGTCGCGCGAATACGCGGTCGATCCGTTCCAACTCTCCCGCGTCGGCGAAATCATGGATCCGCATCCGGTTTCGATCCCGGCCGATCTGACCCTCGACGCCCTTTCCTCCCGGTTGGCCATAGGTGATGCCGCCTTCGGGCATCATCATGCTTGGCCTATCGTGGATGCGCGTGGCGGGCTGGCGGGCATCTTGACGCGCGGCGATCTGGTGCGCGCCTTGGGGCGCCCCGGAGGAAGCGCCTTGACGTCCCTGGAGGCGGGCAGCCGCGCGCCCGTCACCGCCTTCATCGATGAAACCCTGGAAGAGGCTTCGGCCCGCATGCTCGCGCGCGGCGTGGGACGGCTGCTTGTGGTGGAACGGGTCGCGCCGACCCGGGTGATCGGGTATGTGGGCCGTTCCGCCCTGTTGGCGGCGCGCCTGGGCCGATTGGACGAGGAGTCGGTGCGGGAGGGGAATTGGCCCATCCTGTTCCCCGAGGGAAAGCGGACGGGGCGCGCTTAGCGCCGCTTCGCTTAGCGTCGTTTTATTCGAGCGTGGATGCGACGATGGAAATCGGCGTATCCTCGTGCATGGAGATGCCGGGTCGGGCATACCACGAGCCGCCCGTGTTGAGCCGGATGACCGATTGGCGGATGTCGATGTTCCCCGTATGGTCGTTGCTTACGAAAAAGATCGCGGAGCCGTAGGCCACGACATCGTTATGCTCGATGAGGGTGCCGCATAGGCTGAGCGTCATGGTGTTCCCGTCGTTGTAGACGGCTCCTCCGCTGCCGCCGCCCGGCGTCCCGGCCTCCGCGGGATTCCCGCCTTCGCCTACCGCGTGATTGTAGGAGAGAACGGAATTGTAGATGGACCAGGAAACCCCGATGCTGCCGACGGCGCCGCCGTTCGATCCGCTGTTGCCGAATCCGGCCGCCCCTCCGAAAGCGCAATTCACCAGATAAACGGGTAAGCCCTGGGATTGGCTGAAGGCGCGGATGGCGCCGCCGGCCACGTCGGCGCCGGTGCGGGCGCAAGCGTTCCCGAAGAAGCGGCAATTGACGGCCTTGAAGCGGCCGCCGCGCGTCCAAATGGCGCCGCCGCCCCCCGATTCCCCCTCGTCGCTCCCGGCGTTCCCGTCGATGAAGGTGAGGTTTTGCACCGTCAAACGGGGATGATCCTGATCCTGGCAATGGCTGGTGGTCCAATGCAGGGCCTGATCGCAAGTGTTCATGTACAGGATGCGCGCGGCCCCGCCGCCGCTCAAGGTCACCTTGCCGCCGCCGTCGATGGCGATCTCGGGACCGGAATCGTTGTAAATGACAGCCGGCTTGGGTAACACGATGGTTACGGGGTCCGGGCCGCAAGCGAAGGCGATTTTCCCGCCCCGGGCCACGGCCGCGGAAAAGGCCGCCGCCGTGCAACCGGCCGCCGTGCCGTCGCCGACCACGTGGTCGGGCCGGGAGACGTCCGCCGGGCCCGCATCGACGGGCACCGCGCAATGGCCGTCGGGATTTCCGGCCGGCGGGCCGGACTCGGGATGGGAGAGGGGATTGGGAACGTCCACGGTGGGCTCCGTCCCGGCATGCTGGCAGGCGCCCAGGCCGAAGGCGAAGAGGGCTGCGACGAAGCGATGCGCGAGGGAGGCCACGCCCTATTATACCTGCTTGTGCCGGAAGCAACCCACGATATGATCGTTTACCATGCCGGTGGCCTGCATATGCGCGTACACGATGGTCGATCCCACGAACTTGAACCCGCGTTTGCGCAAATCCGCGCTGAGCGCGTCCGACTCGGGGCTGGTGGCGACGAAATCGCCCTTTCCCTTGAGCTTGTTCACCTTGGGCTTACCGCCCACGAATCCCCAGATATATTCGCTGAAGGTCCCGAATTCCTTCTGCACTTGCAGGAAGAGGCGGGCATTATGCACGGCCGCTTCGATTTTGGCCCGGTTGCGGATGAGGCCGGGATCGAGCAGCATCTTCTCGATTTTGGCGGGAGTGAAACGGGCCACCTTCACCGGATCGAAGCCGGCGAAGGCCTTGCGATAGTTCTCCCGCTTGCGCAGCACGGTATACCAGGAGAGCCCGGCCTGGGCGGCCTCCAAGGTCAGGAATTCGAATATGCGACGATCATCACGGACGGGAACGCCCCATTCCTCGTCATGGTAGGCGAGGTAATCGGGCTTATCGAGGTCGACCCAGGGGCAGCGGAGGACGGGTTTGGATTTCGGCATGGCAGGAAAGATAGCGAGAAGGTCAGAAGGCTTTGCCGTAAGGCGATGCAGCGGCGACCATGCAGGTCAGCAACAGGACCAGGCTCCACCATCCCAGCGATCCCAGCCGGGCGGCCGCCAACCAATGCCGATCGGCGGACGGTCCGGAGACGAGCGCCATGCGCAGGCGCCATACGCTCAATGCGCCGGTGAAGATGAAAGCGGCGCACATGGGCCAAACCCCTCCCCATAGGGGAAGCAACCAGAAAGGCGGAACGCTGCCGTCGGAAGGGCGGAAGGGGGAGTTCCAGGCGAACCGCTGGGCCGCGACTGCATAGGCCAACGCGAAAGCGCACAATGCGCCCGCCAGGCTCCAGAACAGGAGCCGTTCCTGCTTCCAAAGCCCTTCCACGAAGGCTGGGTTCTTGCCCCCGAAAACCACTTCGAAATAGCCCGCGCGTTCCCGTTCCAGGCGCAATTGCCGGCCATGGGCCTTGGCGGCGGCCAGGAACAATGCGAAACTGCCTGCCCATTCGAGGGCCGGACCGGCGAAGACCATAGGCGATATCATATACGCGCCGGGCGCGACTGGCTGCGGGAATATCCGCCCGTATCCGAGGCCCGGCGGTTTCAAGATATTTTTCCCCACCCTCCGCGAAAACCGTATCTTCCGCTCGTGCCCATGTGGGGCATGTCGCCCCACCCTAACCAAGGAGTTCCTATGCAAAGAGCGCTGTTGTTCGCGTTATCCGCGACCCTGATCGGGTTCACCGGATGCAACAAGTCGTCGCGGGAGAAGGCCTCGGAGAAATCGGCGGATGTGCGCCAGGATGCCGACAAGGCCATGCAAGAGGTTAAGGATAACGCGCAGAAAGCGGCCGACAAAGTCGAGAAGGACGCGAAGCAGGCCGTAGGCGAGATCAAGGAAAATGCCGCCGACGCGCGGGAGAAGATCGCCAACGAGGCCAGCAAAGGCAGCGATGCGGTCCGCAACTCGACGGATAAGGACGGTAAGACGGTCCGCACGGATTCGCGGGACGATGCCCGCCAGGCGAAGAACGACGCCAAGGCCGAAGCTCGCCAGACCAACCGCGATACCAAAACCGAGGCGCGTCAGACCAACCGCGACGTGCATGAGGCCTTGGGGATGGATCAGGGCAAGACCGCCGCGGACAAGAAGCTGAATGATCGCATCCGCGCGGCGCTGAAACGGGAGGGGACCCGCGACGCCGGCGACGTGACCCTGGAGACGCGGGACGGCCATGTGCGCCTGAAGGGGACGGTGGCCTCGGAAGACGCGAAGAAGGCGATCGCCTCGCAGGCCCGCAAGGTGGCCGGCCTCACCCACGTGACCGACGATATCAAGGTCGCCGAGCGCGTGGGGCAAGGCAGCACGGACTAGTAGTAGCGGCCTAGCCGGCTCAGGGCGCGTTGGGATGGGAAGCCCGGAACCGGGTTTCCTTTCCTTCGTTGAACAAAAGGGCCCCACGCTGGGCGTCCTGGAAGGCCAGGGTATAGCTGATCTGGAGGCCGATGAAACCGGCGGCCGATATCGCCAAGCCTGGCCAGCTAATCCGCCGATCACGGTACATGTACAAGGGCGGGAGCAGGGCCGCCGCCGTACAGGCTGCGGCCACTCCGAGGCGGGCCAACCCCGATCCCGTTTTCCCCACGTAAATTTGCCCCGCTCCCGGCAGAATGGACCAGGCCGCCGCCGTCCCTTGGAGCTTGTACGGGACCTTCAGGGCGTCTCCGGCCCACGCCGCGAACGGGGAACCGGGGAATCGCGACTCCAATTCGCGCTCACAGCTGTCCGGATTCCTCGCGAAGAGGGGGGCGCTGACACCGCGATAGGCCCAGGCCAAACGGTACAGGGCGTAAGGCGCCAAAAGGCTTTTCGGGTAGCGAACCAGGAAGCGTTCGAAAAGCCGGACCGCGCCGTCATAAGCCAGAAGCCGCAATCCGTCCTCGTCGGCGGAGGCGCTCCATTCTCCCAGGGGAGCGAAGTCGGTTACGGCGGCCAAGGCGGTTCCGGCCAAGGACAGGGCGCTTGCCCCCCGGATATCCGGCCTGTACAGGAAAAAAGCTTCCGCCTGCATGAAGAGAGCCCCTTCCGCCCCGTTGGGCGCCTGCGCCAGAAGGGCCGTCGTGTTTCCGGGGGCCAGCAGGGCTAAGGTTTCCGCATACCGCTGCGAGGCCGAGATCATCCCGCTATCTGGAGGCGTATCGGTAGCCTTTGAAGCCGCCGGGAGGGAAGGCAGGCATAATGAAACCAGGAAGATGCCACGCAGAGACATATCTCCCCGGGCCGCCTCAGCGCTTCTTGAGATTGATCCGGATGGGCAGGATGATGAACGGGAGGCCCTGATGGTAGAGCCGCCGTTGCACCGCGAACACGGTATTGTTGTGCAGCAACCGCGAGAACAATGTCTCTTCCGGGAACACCAGCTGCCCCATGAAGAACACCGCCTGCGGGTAGCGTTCCGCGATCTTGCCGGATAGCTCCCCGCTGCCTTCCACCACGTCCGGCGACAGGGTCATGGCGCCTTCGCCGTGCAGCCCGTTGCGGCGCACGAACTCGACGTATTCGTTCAATCCTTCCTGCACGTGGTTGCGGAGATTCTCCACTTCCTCCACGCCCTTGAAGCTGCCGGCGTCGATTACGCCCACCTCGAGGAAGACGAAATTCTTGAAGATGCCGCCGAACATGCGGATGATGGCCAGCAGCGAGTGGAGGCCCAGGCCGTTGAAGCCGTTCACCAGCAGTACCGCCGTCTTGGCCTTGGGATCGAAAGCGGGGGCGCCCAGCGGAGGCAATGCCGACGCGGCGGGGGAGAGCACGGAAGCCTTGGCTTGGGGGAGTTCCTTATCGTCCGCGCCGATCTCCACCACGTTGCCCGCCACCGGCATGCCCGGGGCTTCCTTGGCGCGGGCGATGGCGACCAGGTTGTCCATTTTGGAGAGGACCCGTTGCACGAAGTTGTAATGGCCCTTGATGGCTGCGGCCAATGCGATGAGGAGGCCGGTGATGACGAGGGTAATCCAACCGCCTTGCTTGAACTTGAGCAGGGTGACGGCGACCAGGATGAAGGAGCAGAGGGCGAGGCCGAGGGCGTTCACGGCAAGCTTGCGCCGCCAATGGGCCAGAGTCGTGCGGTTGTTGAGCCAATGCCGCACCATGCCCCATTGCGAGAGCACGAAGGTCACGAATACGGTAATGCTGTAAAGCACCACCAGGTATTTCACCTCGCCGCGGGTGAGCACCAGGGTGACCACCGCCGCGACGCCCATCAGGAAAATCCCGTTCTGGCTTACCAGGCGATCGCTCAGCAGGCTGAAACGCGTGGGGAACCATTTGTCGAGGGCCATGTTGGCCAACACGCGGGGCCCGCCCATGAACCCCGCCTGGGCCGCCGCGAACAGGATCAAGGCTTCCGAGAGCAGGCAGACGGTCGTGAACCACTTCCCCGTGGAGCCCGGCCAAGCGCCCGACATGGCTTCGAAGAGAACGGCGTTCAGGGTTTTCCCGGGAACGTGTTGTACGTGGAAGAGCAGGTAGGAGAGGGTGAGCCCGAAAACCGTGAAGGCAAGGGAGACGGCCATGTAAAGCATGGTGCGCTTCCCCGTTTTCACCCGGGGCTCGCGCAAGATGTTCAGGCCGTTACTGACGGCCTCGATGCCGGTGTAGGTGCCCGCGCCCATGCTGAAGGCTTTCAAGAGCAGGTATATCAGGCCGAATGATCCGAGCTCGGACCGCGAGCGGGCCGCCTGTTGGGCGGTCTCGGCGGCCACCGCCGGGAAGTCGAAGGCGTGCGTGATGAGCGCATAGGCGATGGCGAAGGCATGGGAGATCACGAAGACGAGGAACACGGGCACCAGGGGCGTTACCGTTTCCTTGGCGCCCCGCATGTTCAGGATGGTGAGGCCGACGAGCACGACGATGGCGAACTGCAGTTTGTACGCGGCCCATTCCGGCGGCAGGAAACTGAACACCGCATCGGCGGCGCTGGCAATGGAGATGGTGATGGTGAGGATGTAATCGATGATGAGCGCGCAACCGGAGATCATGCCCGCGGCCGGGGAGATCAGCTTGCTGGCGACCAGATAGCCGCCGCCGCCGCTGGGGAAGACCTCGATGAGTTGGGAATAACTGGCGCTGATCACCATGACGGTGAACGCGGATGCGATGGCGATCAGGATGGCGAGATGGTCATGGCCGTTGAGGGCCAGGAAGGCTTCCTCGGGGCCATAGGCCGAAGAGGATAGCCCATCGGAACCGAGCCCGACCCAGGCGAAGAAAGCCGCCAGGGCGATGCTGTGGAATGCGGTCCGGCTGGTCGGATCGAGGGCGCGGCCGAAGACCGCTTCTTTAAGCCATTTGATCCGGGAGGGAGGGGCACCGTTGGGCATCGAATTCCTTGGCTGGACCGCGAGCCAAAGTAGCAAAGGCAGGGCCGGAATCCGGGTCCGTATCCAAAGAATACTTACCGCCCCGGCGGGGTCGGATGCCGGCGGGACGTAACTTCATTCCGCGTTATCTAGTTTTGCGAACGGATCATCCGCTAAGCCCCGATGAAGGAAACCGTCGCGAGGCCCGATAAAGGATGCGTAAAATGGGTACGGGAAAAGTAAGCAAATCGGTTGGCTATGTCCTGTGCCTTTTCTGCATATCCCCATTGGCCCAGACGCGCATTGACATCAGCGGCAAGGTCACCGATCAGACCGGCAAGGGTCTCGCTGGGGTAACCGTAACGCTCAAGATCAACAAGGCGTCCGCCAACACGGCCGCGGATGGCGCCTACCATCTGGATGGTTCCTCGTCTAACGCCATCCGTCCCGCCAAGCAGGGAACGCCGGTGCTCGCTTTCAACGATCGCATGCTCGAGTTCACCGTGCCCGACGACTACGACGAGGTGCGCATCGCCATCCATGATCTCACGGGCAGATCGATCGCATCGGTCTTGGATTCCAGGCTCGCGAAGGGAAGCTACCGGATCAATCCTTTCGTGGCCGATCTGGAATCGCGCCTCGCCATCCTCAGCGTGAAAATCGGAGCCGAATCCAATAGCATGAAGATGTTCGGGACCGGTGACCGCTCCGTTCCCGCCGGCGTTCCGCATCGCGTGGATCCGCCCGCCTCCGCTTCCCTGCGCAAGCCGGCCGCGGATCCCGCCACTGATACCTTGTCGGTGAGCAAGCCGGGGTGGTCCTCGGACGACCTGACCCTAGACTCCTTGACCGGCACCCACGACTTCCTGCTCGTTCGGCCCGAAATCTTCTGGGGCGATCCCGCCGCCTACCCGGCGGCCACGAACGTCATGACCTATGTCTTCCTCAACCGTACCAACGGCAAGTATACGGATGACCAGGTTTTCTGGAGCTTCGGGAACCAGACGCATTCCGTCGCGGAGCAACCCTTCATCGACATGCCCGCCAACTCCTCCGGCCGCGTGAACTTCCACCTGGAAACCGCCACCGGCAAATATGCGGACTTCATCGAACATACCATCAGCCCCACGGTGTGGAACGGGAACACCACGCGCGTGGACGGGTTCGGGATCCCGATCGCCATCCGACTCATCTGCGGTGACGGCACCGACCAGATGCTGGGCGAGAAGTACGATGTCTTCTATAAGGGCCGCGACGCCTTCTTCAAGGCCTATAAGAACGCGGTGCCCGCCGAGTTCTATCCCACGGCGGAAACCGGCGCGCCTTACCGCATCATCGCCCCCGGCAAGGGCGACGGCGGCTTCAACGTCGGGCAGAAATACGCCGCTTATTACGATGGCTACCTGAAGGAGCTCGGCATCACCGGAGCGACGACCAACCAGGTCTTCGCCTGCGAAGGCACGCCCTTCGGTTCGGACGCGCAGTTAGCCGGGGCGGTGAACCGCCATGTCGCGCACCTTCCCAAGGCGGAATGGCTGAAGGCGGAGAACTTTTACAAGCAGGCTCCCGCGAATTACTACGCGAAGTTTTTCCATGAGCGGAGCTTCCAGAAGAAGGCCTATGGGTTCGCTTACGATGATGCCGCCGGCTATGCCGCCTACGCGTCCTGTTCCAAGCCCAAGTACCTGCTCGTCGCCATCGGTTTTTGAAACCACCCGTCCGTCGTAACGTTTTCCTGGTCGTTTCCTCCGGATTCGCATTCGCGTTCCCCGTAGGGATATTCCCGGTTGCCCCGTTCCGCCGATGGGCGATACAATCCAGGCTAGGAGAAACACATGATCACCCTGCGCCAATACGCCCCTGGGGAAGCCATTATCCGCGAGAAAGAGATCGGGGAGTGTGCTTATATCATCGAGAAAGGCCGCGTGGAGATTACGCGGGAAAAGGAAGGCAAGTCGGCCCATATCGCCTTCCTGGACGCGGGCATGACCTTCGGGGAAATGAGCATGGTGGACGATCTGCCCCGTAGCGCGACGGTTACAGCCGTCGAGGAGACCATGGTGCGGGAAGTCCATCGGGACAACCTCTACGAAAACCTGACCAGCAATCCCGAGACCATGATCAAGCTGCTGAAGGGGATCTTCGAGCGCCTCCGTATCGCCAATACCACCATCGCCCGCTTGAAGGAGGAAATCAAGGCCGCAGGGGGCGAGAAGCCGGCCATCTCCGAGGCGGCGATACCGGAAACCGCCCAGTTCCTATTCCACCGAGGGGCCGGAAAATCCGAGTTCGCCCGCGCCCAGCCGGGAAGCGTGAAATCGGTGCGCATCGAAGGCCTTACGCCCCGCGCCGTCGAGTCCTTAACGGGAAGCCAATCCACCTTCGCGGCCTTGCCCATCAAGGTCGGTCGCAAGACCAACGATCCCATGGTCCACAATCATTTGGAAATCGCCGATCGCGATCCGCTCCAGATCTCCCGGCACCACGTCAGCATCGTCCAGGAGGGCGACAAGGTTGGGGTGCTGGATCGGGGGAGCCACCTGGGGGCCTCGGTGGACGATGAACGCATCGGAGGGAAGAGCGAATCGCCCGGCCCCGTCTTCTTCAAAGGCGACGGGGGAGTCTTGGTGTTGGGGACCGACAAGTCGCCGTATCGCTACAAGGTCAGCATCGAACGCTGATCCGCCCCCAAGGCGGACCCTTCAATTCAACATTCCGTAGTCGCGGTGCCAGTTGGAAACCGGCGCGCCGTGCGGACGCCCCATCTTGAGATTGGTGACGATGCGGGACGTAGAACTGAATTCATGCCGCTCGCATTGGAAGAAATCGAAGGCATAGGTTTGCCCATACGAGAGCCAGTTCAGATCATCGAGATTCAGGATGGAGTTGGTGGAGCTGTGAATGCCTCCCAGATCGATGACGAGTTTATTGTTGATGAAGGTCCAAACGTCATCGTCGCCGGTGAACTCGAATATCAGGCCCGACTGGTACAGGAAGGTGGTATGCATCTCCATGCAGAAGGAGTAATTGTGAGGAGAGGCTATGGGGTCATGCCAGTGCGAGTCGAGAGGGAAGAATTCCTGTTCGCCGCGGAAGGATGTGAGGGGATCGCCGGTAGGCAAGTTGCCCATGCGGCTGAAGACATAGGTGTAAGGCCCTTGGGACGCATCAAGATCAAATTGCAAGGAATCGTAGATCTTCACATTCTTGTAGGTATCCCCGGCGGGGTTCGCCTTGGTCTTATTGCAATCCGTCGCCGTCGAGTATTGGTAATCCAATGGATCGAAGGTCCAGTCCTTGAACCACTTGTTCACGCCGCAACCGTAATTGGCGGAGGGGATATTGCGCACGGGTTTGGGGATATGCGTCCTGCCGAAATAGCCCGCGTCCGCGACGGTGGAATCGGAGAGGGTGGATTGCACCATGTCCTTCTTAACGCCATAAGCATATACCGGCATGTCGAATTCGGGATGCCCGACGGAGGGGAAATCGTGGTAGATGACGGGCAGGTTCGATTGCTTGGGCGGCTGTACGGCTACGCCTTGCAAGGATAGGGACTGCACCAGGTTCTGGCGGTAAGCGGTATCGGTCGGGTGCCCGGGCCGCATGAGGATGGCTTCCGAGGTGATGCGGTAGGCATCCATCCCAATCGGGGCCACGCGGTAACGCACCGGCACGGTCCCCACCAAGGTGCTCGAGTTGTAAACCGGATCGGTCCTGTATTCGCTCAGGTATTGCCCGGTAATGGGCCGTTCGGCGAAGAATTCGGGCCCGTTCCATCCCACCTGCCCTACGGTCCAGCCTCCGCCTTGCTTATGGTAATATTCGAAGTAGTACCGCTTGCCGGCCTCCAGCGAGACGGGCGCTGAAACCCCCGAGCCGGAGGATGGCCAAGCCGTCACCCAACCGGGTTCTATCCTGCAAATCGGTTTGACGCCCAGATGCTTCGGATCATCGTCGGAGCTCAAGTAGAAGTGGGATTCGTCATCCGAACGGGTAATGAAGGTATAGGACCCGGAGAGAGGGGGTATGACCCACCCCGTCCATTTCAGCCCGAAATTGAATTGTTCCAGGCTGGAGCCCAGATAAGGCGAAGAGAGGGTATCGCTGTAAGGCGTCGTCTTCGTCAATTTCTCGAAGTTGGACACGCTGCCTCCCGCGATCCCGGTCCAGATCTCCCCGCGGATACGGCCGGTGCGGGTGGAGTCCACGTATTTGTAGGCCTTCCCGTTGATCAGTTCCTGGGCCAGAAGTGTCACCATGCCGTCGGAGGCCATGAAGGTCCGGATCTTGTTCTTGTAGTTGATGGCCGACATGCGGCCCATTTTCCCGTTGAATAACATTCCGATGGAGATGGCCGTCACCCCCAAAATCAGGAAGATCGTCATAGGAAGAACGAAACCGTTCTCACGGAATTTCCGCATGGCTTGAATCCCCGTCTCCATCTATCCGTTCACGCGGTCAATTCATCGAACCGTAATCGCGATGCCAGTTGGTCACCGGCGCGCCCTGGGGCCGGCCCATCTTGATATTGGTCACGATCCGGCTCGTCGAATTGAATTCATGCCTTTCGCATTGGAAGAAATCGAAGGCATAGGTTTTCCCATAGGTGAGTCCCGTCAAATCATCCAGGCTCACGATGGCGTTGGAAGATGCGTGGACGCCTCCCAAATCGATGATCAGTTTGTTATCGACGTAGGCCCATACGTCGTCATCGCCGGTGAATTCGAATTTGAGGCCCGATTGATGCAAAAAGGTGGTATGCAACTCGGTACAAAAAGAGAAGTTATGCCCTGAGCCCGCCGGATCTTGGCCCCGCCAGTCGAGGGGGAAATACTCGGCCTCGCCTTTAAAGGCCGTATGCGGATCGCCGGTGTTAATATTGCCTTGGCGGCTGTACACGTAGGTGTACGGTCCTTGGCTTTCGTCCAGATCGAATTGCAGCGAATCGTAGATTTTCACGTTCTGATAAGTAGTTCCTGCCGCGTTGAACTTGGTTTTATTGCAATCCGAGGGATTCGTATACGCGTAGTCCCACTGATCGAGGGTCCAGTCCTTGAACCATTTGTTCACGCCGCAGCCATAGTTCGGGGTATTCGCGGCATGGAGGGGTTTGGGGATATGCGCGCGCCCGAAATAGGCCGCGTCCGTGGCGGTGGAGTCGCTCAAGGTCGGCTGCACCATCCCCGTAAAGACTCCGAGGCTGAAGGCGCCCGGCATATCGAATTCGGGATGGATCTTGGATAGGAAATCGTGATGGATGACGCGGAGGAACAGATGCGGCGGGGCCGGGATGGGCGGGCCCTTGAGGGATAGCATTTGCTCCAAGGGAAGGCGGTAGGCCGTATCGCTGGCATTCCCGGGGCGCGTCAGCACCGCCTCGGCGGAGATGCGGAAGGCGTCCAATCCCATGGGCCCCACCCGGAAGCGCACGGGAACCCCGCCCAATTGGACCAAACCATTGTACTCGGGATCGGTCTTGTATTGGCTGAGGTATTGCCCGGATATGGGGCGCTCGGCGAAATATTCCGGGCCGCTCCAGCCCAACTGGCCCACGTCCCAGCCGCCGCCTTGCTTGTGGTAGTATTCGAAATAATACCGAGTCCCAGCGACCAATCCGATGGGGCCGGAAACCGCTTGCCCGGTTGTGGGCCAGCTGACCACCCAGCCCGGTTCGATGCTGCAAATAGGGCTGGCGGAAAGATGGCCCTGTTCCGCGTCGGTGCTGAGGTAGAAGCGGGACTCGTCGTCCGAGCGGGTGATGAAGGTGTAGGCGCCCGTAATCGGAGGCATGAGCCATCCGGTCCATTTCAAGCCGTAATTCGACTGATTCAGATTCGATCCGAGATAGGGGGAGGAAAGGGTGTCGGTGAACGGGGTGGAGGGGATCGCGGCCATGAAATTCGCCACGCTGTTCCCGCCCATCCCCGACCAGATATGGCCCTGGATGCGGCCGGTGCGCGTGGAGTCCACGTATTTATAGGAGTTCCCGTTGATGAGCTCCTGGGCCAGCAAGGTTACCATGCCATCGACGGCCATGAAGGTACGGATCTTGTTCTTGTAATTGATGGTCGACATCCGCCCCATGCGCCCGTTGAAAAGGATGCCTACGGAAATGGCGGTGACCCCCAGCACGAGAAGGATGGTCAGGGGCAATACGAAACCGTTTCCGCGCGGTCCCTTCATAAGCGGTTCCTGAGGATTACGTTCATGGGCAGGGTAATCCTGCGATAGCCGCCTGCCAGCCTGGGGTCGGACATGGCGGTACGCGCCCGCACGGTAATCTGGGCGGAGCGCATGGACTTCCAGAAGGTCGTCGTGGCGCCGGCCGCGTCCTTGAAGACGAAGGCGAGGGAATCGATGCTCTCGGCCAACACCATTTGCGCCCCCGTATTGCCGTCCGGACGCAAGATCAAATCGGTTCCCGAAGCGCCGCCGAGCAGGTATTGGTCCTCCCGGTATCCGTATACGCGATCCCCTACGGAAAGATCCACCGTGGCCGTGATCCGGAGGGTATCCATGCCGGCCGGCATGTCCTTGATCCCTTTCACGTATCCGTTAGCGTTATAGCCCGTATCGATGACCCGTTTGACGATGGTTTTGGCGGGATCGGCGAAGTCGATCAGGACGTTGGCGACGTTGAGCAGGACGTTCCCGGTGCTCTGCCATTGGGTGGCGTCGCTGATAGGGATAGATTGGGAATTCGGGGAATCCGTCCCGACGAACTGGATCGCGTTGCGCGGATTCACGGCCACCGTGGTTATGCCGGCTGTCTGGCTAATCACCGTCCACCCGGTATCGGGAAGCCCCGATCCCGATTGCTGCAGGATCTCGGTAAAGCGGGTCACCACGAAATGGGCGTTCTGATCGCGTTCCTGCATTTGATCCTGCATGCTGTACGCGTGATATGAGTCGCGATAGAATCGCACGATGCCCATGCCGATGATCACGCTGGCCACCATCGCGATCAGCGTTTCGATGAGGGTGAATCCGGGCGCCCCCCGGACCGGATCCCCGCAGCGCGCCCGTTCCCGGGCGGTTTCAGAACCGTTTCGATACATAGGTGGTGACCGTTAGGGAGTCGGGATAGGGCCGGGTCCAGGCCGCGACCAGGTCCATCTTCATGACGTTGTTGACCACGGCGTTGTCCACGGGCGAATAGGCGGGGGAGACCGTGCTGCGGATGGTGATGTAATCGGGAGCCACGGCCGCCACGGTACGGGTGACGGGAGGCCAATTGTGGGTGGTGTCCCGGGCGATGGTGATGCGGGTGTCCTCCAGGAATTTCTCCAGCATCTTGCCTGCGACCAGGATGCGGGAGTTCTCGCCGCTGCCGCGGCTAGAGGAATGCTGCACGCGGGAAAAGAACAGCAGCCCGATGCCCACGACTACGACGGCCGCCAGGACCTCGATCAAGGTCCATCCGCCTTGGCGTTGCGATCTACGTGATTCCGTTTGCGCGCTCAATGTTTGGTCACTTTCACCCGGCCCGTGCTGGCCAGGACGTCCAGGGTATCCTTGAATCCCTTTAACGTCAGCGTCACCTTGGCGCTAACGGTTGCCGATCCATCGCCTCTAAACACCACCTCGGTGGGTAATCCCGCGGGAACCGCGATGGTGATGCTCTGCTTGCGCGGAATCACGAAGGCGGAAAGGTAAAGCTGGTCCGTTCCCGCTACGAAATGGTTATCCGGGGGGTTGGCATCCAGGTAGGCGAAAACGCTATCGTCGAGAAGGCTTCCGGCGGCATGGAATTTAAAAACGACCCCGCAATGGCGATCAGGGCTAGCGACGGCGCGCATGCGGGCGTTCAATAAAAAGTGCTTCATGCCGTCGGCGGCATTCTGGACGCGAATGCGGCGAACGAGACCGCTTAGCGGCTTGGCGGTAATGGCGCTTAGGATCAGGATGACGCATACCGTCATGACCACTTGCATGACGGTATATCCCGCGGAACCAGGAAACAGGCTATTCGCTTTAATCGTCATAGGGTTATCTGATACATCCTTGACCATCGTACCTAACACATCCTTGACTTTCGATCCCGAGCCAACCTTTGCCATTGTACGAACAGGCGGGACCGGCCTGCATCTTTTAAAGCAGCGGATTCCCCGAGAATCGCTAACCGGGCATCAGCGAACAAGGGCCCGATCGCCGATTCGCATCGCCCAGGCTTTAGGAGTTTGGAGGAAACCCCGGAAACGGTCGTTTTTCGGGTATTGAATTCATCGGCATTCCGCGTCATAGTTGGCTCGGCCTGTTCCGTACCCGCATGCGGGATAGGTCGAACGAATGGATCCGTCATGTCATTTTGCAGGAACCTGGCAACCAGCCTGCTCTGCTTAACCGTCTTTGGATGCCTGGACACGAACCCAAACAACTCTTCCGCCCCCATCCAAACGGCGCGCGTTGGTTCTGCTCCGCCTAGCCGTCCCGATTGCATCGACCAGACTTTGCTCATGGTTCTGGACCGGGACGCGTTGTCCCCGGGGCGCAACCGCTTTTCCGAAGCCGATCTCAGCTGTTCCAGGAAACGCGTGGGCAACCGGGCGACCATCGATTGGTTTAGCCGCAATATCGGCCAGGAGGTGACGCTTACTGCCGGAGAGGTCGGTAACGAAGGGTGGTTCGCCTTTTCCTCCGTGCGGATCGCTTGGAAGTCGGCCGGCCCGGATCACGAGGACGGATTGCGCAATTACCTGGATGCCGGGGCGGGCTTGGGCTCCCCCGACAAGTCCGGAAAGAAGGAAACCTTGCTTGATAGGGTATCGGGCCTGGTCCCCTTGCGCGCCACCGGTCTGGCGCGGTTGGAGGGCCGATCGGTCTGCGCCTTGGTGCTTGATGGGGATGTACGTATGTCCTACGCGCCGCCGCTCGGGGATCTCCGCGGGGACTATCTGGGTAAAGCCGCCTTCCTGATCCTTTCCGTCGACGACAAGGCGCGCCGCTCCGGCGGGGAATTGCCGCAGGTGCGGGTTCGCGTGTTGGATGCGGAAGCGGTCTGCGCCGATCCCTTGTCGATGTTCGACGAGGCGCCGCCGACCGTATCCGCCCAAGAACCGCGCGATGCCGAAAGGCCCGCGTGCGTGGTCCAACGCACGCTCTTGAACGAACCCTGGAACGCCATCGATACCGCCCTATGGCGGGCGGATGAAGATGCGGTCGCGGAGGATGGCTTATTCCAAGCCCGCGATGGATCGGGGTCGGCGGCGGCGGACTGGATCCCCAAGTGCCCTTTGGCCCTGGACACCAATACGGTCATCCGCTTTTCCAATCGGATGCGATTACTGGATCCGGTCGCCAATGATTTCACGGAAAGCGGGGCGCTCTTCCTGATCAACGCCGATGCGGACGAGAGCTTCGCCAACTATGCCTTCCTGAACATGGGTTTTACGGGCCAGCCCGGGAAAATCTTCGTGGAGATCTTCGGCTCCAGCGGCGGGCTGGATTTCGACCAGTTCGAGGAAAGTTCCCTCGGCTCCGCCCCCAGTGTCACTTTCACCCTCGACCTGCTGGTTTCCAAGGATGCCTACCGCGTGGTCGTGGGGGATGAGGCCGTGGATACGGTCACGCTGGCATCCCCGTTGCCGGCGGTCTCCCTGTTCGAAGTTGGCGTCCAGCAAATCGGCTTCGGCATGCGCGGGCTGGTTGACCAGACCACGGTTTCCGTGCAATGCAAGAACGCGAAAGAATCGGAGCGCCGTTGCCGGCCCCATTCGAAGCACCAGTTTTGCTGGCGAGAAGGAAGGATCCACTGCAGATCCGGGTCGATAGCCTCCGAAATATTGCGGAAATCGACCCTGGTGCGAAGGCACATCCGCTGCCGCAACGATCTGATCCGGATGGCGAAGGAGAAGTGCGGCCGCATGGCGCATCCCCCGAAGGGATTGGCAATGCTGGCGAAGTTGAAGCCTATGCCGGAGACGGAACCGCGTTAACGCTTGGGCATCACCAGATCGTCCACCACTTCGTGGACGAAAACCTGGCGCGATTTGCCTTTGAGCTGGACGGCCCCCAGGCTTACGGTACGGAAGCGGCCTTTCACCTTCTCCAGCATGCTGTCGGTGATGAGGACCTGGTTGGGCCGGGCGATGCCGCATACGCGCGAGGAGATGTTCACGGTGTCGCCGATGGCGGTGTATTCCATGCGGGTGCTGGTGCCGATGCTGCCCACCACCACATCCCCGGTGTTCACGCCGATGCCGACCTGGAATTCGGGAATGCCCGCGGCTTTCCATTCGGGCAGCTTCTGCTGCAGGCGGTTGCGCATTTGCAGGGCCGTCTTCACCGCGAAATACTCGTGGTCGGCCACCGGCACGGGGGCGTTGAAGAGCACCATCATGCAATCGCCGATGAACTTGTCCAGCGTGCCGCCGTTCGCGAATACGATGCCGCACATTTCGGAGAAGTAGTTGTTGAGCAATTGCGCGACTTCGAGCGGCGCCAGGGATTCGGAGAGCGGGGTGAAGCCGCGGATGTCGGCGAAGAGCACGGTGACCGTGGTCTTTTGCGATTGCAGGTGGAAATCGCTGCTGCCGCGCTCGGCGATGATTTTATCGGCGATGTTGGGCGAACAGAAGCGCTTCAAGTGATCGCGGATCAGCGATTCCGTTTCCAGCTTCTTCGAGAGCTGCAGGTTTTCGATGGCCACGCCCGAGATGCCGGCGATGTTCATGGCCAGATCGAGGTCGTCGCCGTTGAACTTGGCGCCGCGCTTCTTGTTGTCGAGGTACAGGACGCCATACACCTGCCCTTCGGAATGGATGGGGCAGCATAAGGCCGTCTTGATGCGCAACTGGAATATGGAGAGACTCTGATCCTGCTCGCCGCTCTCGTCGCTGTCGAAGATGAAGCCCGACTTCTTCTGGATCACCGTGGAGACCAGGGTGCGGCTGTATAGCTTCTCCTCCAGGTTCTGCTTGCGCACGCCCCGCTCGTACGCCAAGTGCTCGCTGATGGCGTCGTGGTTGGCCGGATCGGTCACCAGTATGTAGCCGGTATCGCAATTCACTGCCTCGAAGAGCAAAGTCATGGTGCGATCCAAAAGGTCGGCTACGCTGTGAACCAACCCGAGGGATTTGATCATCTTGTTGATGACCGCCATGCGCTTTGCGAAGCTGTCCTGGGAGGGATCGGCCGCGGTCCCGCCGATTTTCTTTTCCTCCACGATGTTGAAGTCGAAGCTGGAATTGTTGAGGGACTTGGGCCGCCCTTCCAGGGGGCGCGCGCCGGGAGCGGTCTCCTGCACGCCCCAAAGCGAAGTGCCCGTCTTCATGGTATTGTCCACCGCGGCGCCGGCCTTCAGGCGCAATTCGGTGTTACCAATGAATAGGGTCGCGCCGTCCCGCCACTTGGCCTTGCGCACCCGCTGGTCGTCCAGGTAGATGCCGTTGGTGGAGTTCTGATCGATGATTTCCGCCTCCTGGCCCTGCACCAGGATGATCGCGTGCTTGGAGGATATGCGCGGGTCGGCGATCTCGATATCGCAACCTTTCTCGCGGCCCAAGACGTTGCTGCCCTCTTTCAGAAGAAAGCGATTGCTTGCGAGGTTGGCGGGACTGCTGATGATCTCGATGTAGGGCATCGGTACTTCGGCCAGCCTTTCCGACTCCTATTAAACCATGAGGGCCCGGTCAGGACAAGGGGAGTATCCCGGATACGGGCGCCTCCGCCTTCGTTGGACCGCTAGACCCGCAAAAATAACAATTAGCTGGGTCGTGGCGCGGGGACGAGGTATTCGGCCAGTCCGGATTCGCGGATGACCTTGCGTGCGATGGCTTCGCGGAAAACCTCGACGGGCCCGTATATCCCCGCGAAATGGCGCGCGCGGGTTATCGCGGTATAAAGGGTTTCCTTGAAAAGAAGGCGGTTGCCGCTTTCCGGTAGCACCAATAGGATCTGATCGTATTCCGAACCCTGGGATTTATGGATGGTCATGGCGAATGCGAGCTCGTGCCGCGGCAGGAAGGCGACGGGATGGAATTGGAATCCCTCGCCGCGGCGGAACCAGGCCAAATCGCGACCTGCCATGCGCAAATGCAGACCCACATCGCCATTGAATAGTCCGCGTGCCGGATCATTCTCGGTGATCAGCAATGGCGCGCCCGGGAACGTTTCGCCGGGAGCGCTAGGGCTACTGGACGAGCTTCCGCGGCCCGGAGCGCCGCCGGATTTAGGGCTCGCGCCACCCGGCGGGCCACCGCCCCTAGGCGGGCCGTCTCCCAGTTCTTCCCATCGGCGCCGTAACATCTCCCCGATTTTCCGGTTGAGCGCGACGGAACCATGCCATCCGACGCGGGTGAAAGTGAGGATACGCGCCTGATCCACGTAGGCGAAGGCCTCCCCCAATAGTGGCTGCAAGCGGGCGTCCGCGACATCGGGAAGCGCGCAGAGCGAGGCGATGGCATCGGCGTAGGCGGCGCGGCGCGGGGTTGCCAATTCCCGCCCGGGATGGCGCGCCGGATCAAAGGGGGTGCGCGAGGTAATGGAATCCGATCCAGGATTCAAGAAGAGCATCCAGGCCTCCGCGCCAGGGGTCGTTGCCCCCGCGTAAGGGGGCCGGAGGGATCACGAATCGGCAACCTCCCCCTTGGCAAAGGGTTTTCCCCGCTTCGCGGAATGCGACCGGCCAAGGCGACGACGAAGACGCAGAGGAGGGCGAGGACGATGGCGAGTTCGGGATCGGGAGCGGCGGGGGCATCGTAGCCAATGCGGCCTCCGCATCCATGGCGTTGATTCCCCGGGCAGCCGCCAGGATGCTCGCATCGGAGCGATGACTGCGGTCCAGGATGGCCAGGTGATCCCGCAGCGGATTCCCGGCCGCGCCGGCGGGCGCCAGATCGGCGAGGACCGATCCGGCTTCCACCGAGGGCAATTGATCCATATCCCCCATCAGGACCAGGCAGGCGCCCTCTTCGAGGGCATCCAACAGCCGCGCCAGCAGGAAGATATCCACCATGGAAACTTCGTCCACCAGCACCAGATCCGCGGGCAAGGGACGATGGGCATGATGGAAGTAATCGCCCGTGGCCGGTTGATATCGCAGCAAGGCATGCAGGGTCGAGCAAGGAAGCCGCCCGACGAAATCGTCGGCCTCCGCCTCCGGTCCCTCCGCCGGCCCTAGAAGGGTGCCGAGGCTCCGCTTGATCGATTCGGACAGGCGCTGGGCGGCGCGGCCGGTGGGAGCGGCGAGTCGGATGCGCGGGGGCCGCGGAGTGCGTACGTCCCAAAGCCGGACCCAGGCCCGCAGCAGATTGGCGGCCAGCGAAGTCTTGCCGGTTCCGGGTCCGCCCGAGATCACGGTGAAGCGCTTATGCAAGGCCATAACCATGGCGGCGCGCTGAGCGCCCACGAAAGCCATGGGCGCCGCATCGGCCGCAGGCCCCGATCGTAAGGGCCGCCGCTCCAGCACCGTCTCCAAGGTCCGTTCCGTTTCGGCGGGGGTGAAGGGAAGATCGGGCGCGTCCAGAAGGCGTCTCAGGCGCGCTCCGGCCAGCGCTTCGGCGGCATGATGCCGTTGGAAATACAAGCCATCCCCCGAATGGATCAAGGGCAGGAAGGGCGGCGCGCGCCCGGTGGCCGGATCGATGCGGCCCAGCACGGCATCGTACCTTCCTTCCAGGCGCGAGGCGGTGAAGTCTTCCGCCATGCGCAGGGCCAGCCCGCGGGGTTCCGGGAAGGATGCGGGATCGGGAGCGGCGCCTTCCGCCCGCGCGGCGGCCGAATACAGCGCGCGTAGCCATTCATCCAGGCGCAGTTCCAAACCGCGGCCGGAGATGGGGATGCGCAGGCCTCCCGAACGCACCGCCGCGACCAGGCACGCCAGCACGATGTGGAAGGCGAAATCCTCCTCGCGGCGGGCCTTGGCCGCCAGGGTGCCGATCAGGATGCGATCGATTTCATCCAAGGCCCCGTGCTCCAGGGCGTAGGCCTGCAGCTTTTGCCACGATCCGCCGTTCATGCGGGCTCCGGGAAAAGCGCGGCGGCGTCGATGCGTCCGCCACGGCCTATCTCCGATAGGAGTCCGGCCAATACCCGGGGGTACTCGACGCGCGTCTCGGTTGCGGCCGGCCGCAGGCCGAAGACGCCTTGGCCGGGGGCCTCCGGACCCATGCCGCGCAAGTAGAGATAGAAGACGCCGCCGAAGTGCGTCTCGAAGGCATATCCGGGGACCAGGCCGGAGAGCCATCGATCCACGGCGAGCGCGTAGAGCTTATACTGCACGTCGTAGCGGGCTTCGGACATGCTGCGGGAGAGTTCCGGTTGGCCGTAGCCGGCCAGGTAGTTGGATTTCCAATCCAAAACGTAGTACCTCCCGCGGTGGCGGAAGACCAGATCGATGAATCCCCACAGGTATCCGTCGGGCCCGGCCGATCCGGATCGGGCGGGATAGGGGAAGAGGAATTCCATTTCGGGCCGCCGCTCGCCGACGTCGGCCAGGCGGAAAGCCTCGCCTCCGGCCGGATCCGGCAGGCGCGCGTTCAAGGCGTTCCAGATCAAGGCGGCGACCTCGGGAAGCCAGCGCGGATCCAGGCGATGCTCCAGCATACGCTCTTCGAAAAGATCCCGAACGGCGCCGGGAGCAAGCAGGGCGGATGCGGAAGGCGCCGCGCCTACGGCCGCGAAATCGATCGCTTCCAGGATTTCATGCAGCAAGTTGCCGATTTCCTTGCCGCGGGGGAGAACTTCCCCGGGCATCTCCGCCGCGGCCGTCGAAGCTGCCGCCTCCTCGGGGCCGGTGTCTTCCAGGCCCGCCGGGGCTTCGTCCTTATCGAAGCGGCCTTCGACGTTTTCGGCCGCGAAGCCATGGCTATTGCGGATCAGGAGGGAGTAGGACGCGAGACGCCGGCGGCGGCGCGCGAAATCCTCCCGGGCCAGGGGATCTTCCGATGGGTATCCGGGGAAAAGGCCGGCGGGATCTTGGGTAACATCTATGTTACCCTGGCGGCCGGCGGCGACGGGCCGGGCGACCGAGGGTCGGGCGACCACGGGCCGGGCGAGCGGAGGCCGGGAATAATCCTCGTCCGGGAGCCGGTGGAACAGCTCGGGGCGCGCCACCGCGGCGGTCCGCAGGGCCGCCGCGACGAATCCGCCCAGGGGGCCGGCATCGGAACGTCCCGTGCCCGCGGGCAACAGGGGGGCGAACAACTTATACCGGGCCCGCGTCAGGGCCACGTAAAACAAGCGCCGGTCCTCGCCTTCGGATTCCTCTTTCCAGGCCTTGCGCGCCTCGGGATCATCCTTGTCGAGATGGTAGACGGTGTTCAGCCCCGATCGGTATTTCAGAAAGGTGGGCGGGGGATTGCCCGACCAGGAGGCGAGGAACACCACGGGGAATTCCAGTCCCTTGCTCACGTGCATGGTCATCAAGGTGACCTTCCCACCCTCCGAGGACTCCCGCCGCATGTCCGCCTCTTCTTCGGCCCCCGCCGGCGCCGCGCGCAGATCCCTCAGGCGCTGGACCAGGCCGGGCAGCCCCAGGTTCTCGCGGATGGCTTCCTGCACCAGGTTCTGCCCGATATGGGTCAAGTCCATGATGCCGCGATCGGCGTCCGCCCGGAAGCATTCGCGATAGAGGATGCCGCTCTTGTACAGCAGGGAATGGAAAAGCCGTTGCCAACGCCGGCGCGCGGCCAAGCGTTGCCATTCTTCGAACAGCGGATGGGGGGACGCCGGCGGACGCGCGGGGGGCGGATCGCCTTCGGCGCGGAGGAAGCGGGTCAAGAGGGCGCGCGCATGCTTGCCCGCATCGCTCGGGTCTTCCAGGGATTCCAGCACCGCCAGGTATTGCAGCGCCGCATCGCTCTGGTAGAGGCCCGCGCGCCGCGCGGATTGCGCGGGGATGCCCGCCGCCGCCAGCGTCCGCTCCAGATATTCCTTTTCGCGCGCCTTCCGTACCAGCACGCAGATATCGCCCCAGCCCACCGGGCGTAGAACGCCGGTAGCCTTGTCAGGGATGCGCAGTCGATCCGGATCGGCCATCATCTCCAGGATCTCGGAGGCGATCCATTGCCCCAGGCGCCGGCGGATTTCGCTCCGGCCCGGGGCGTCCACGGAGAAGTCCTTGAGGATGATCGGCTTGCCTTCATGCAGACCGTCCTCGGCCCGTTGCACGGCCAAATTCCCGCTGCGGACCGGGAGGTATCCGAGGGGATCGGGCTCGGAGGCCAGGCGCCAGGCGGCGTCGGCGGGATCGACCGAATGCGCCTGGAACCAGCCCGCATGCAGGAAGGTAGCGTTGCAGGCCGCCACCATGGCGGCGCTGGACCGGAAATTGGTGTCCAGCCCGCGGCCCTGGGCCATGCCCTTCCGGCTCAAGGCGAACATGGCCTTGCGGGCCTCCATATAAGTGTAAACGTCGCCGCCGCGGAAACGGTAGATGGCTTGCTTGGGATCCCCGATGAGGTAAAGGGGATTGGCGCCGCCGCTATCGAGGAAGGCGCGGCGGAAAATCTCCCATTGCAGCGGATCGGTATCCTGGAATTCGTCGACTAGGCAATAGCGGTATTCGCGCCGCAGCAAGGCCACCCGCTCCGGCCCTTCGCGTAAGGCCAGGCATACGTTCTCGATCATGCTGTCGTAGGTGATGCTGCCGTTCTCCTGGAGCCAAGCGCGGAGCCTGGCGCGCAGATCCAGGATCACCTCGCGCCGGGGCGCGAAGGCCAGCGCGCCTTCTTCCGCGAGCGCCTTGGCGGCGGAGGCGCGGATCCGATCGAGGCAGGCCAGGAACGCGGTCAACTCGGGCCAAGGCTCGGGCGCTACTTCGGAAGTCGGCGCCAGGAAGCGGAAGCCTTCCTTCTTTATCCCCGTCAAGCCTATTTCCTCGACTTCGGCCAGCAACCCTTCCGCCAATGCCTGGCGCGTAACGCCTCCGGTCCCGGCCGTCCCGACCATCCCGTCCGCCCGGGCCGCCGCCCGCAATGCCGCCAGCAGGATGCGCGCGCCTTTCTTGCGGGTGGTATCGCTGCGGAAGCGGATGGCGGCGAAGCGCGCGAGGAAAGGATGCCCTTCTTCGCTCCCGGGCCGCAATTCGGATACCTCGCGGGCCGCTTCCGCCAAGGCCTCGCCCATCTCGGCCCGTAGACTGGCGATCCGTTCCGGCGAATACTCCGGCAAAATGACGTCTCCCCGTTCCGGATTGAATTCCTTCGCGATGCCGGTGATGCGCGCCACCCAAGGCCCGCGCCCGCCCAGCCCCAAGGCCTCGGCTTTGCGGCGGAAGGCATCCATGCCATCGTCGCCCCATCCCGCCAGCCAGGTCGAGCGCATCTCTTCGAAAAGCACGAGCTCCAGGGCCTGGGGCACGTTCTTGAGCAATTCCTGCCGGAACAAGCCGCGCGTCTCGAAGGCGTACTTGCGGAGGACCCGCTGGCAGAACCCGTGGATGGTATGGATGGACGCGCGATCGAATTCCAGGTGGGCGCGGCGCAGGCGTTCCCGGGCCCCGGGCGGTAGGCCGCCTTGGGCCAAGCGCGCGGCCAGGCGGGCGCGGATCTTGTCCTTCAGCTCGCCGGCGGCCTTCTCCGTGAAGGTTAGGACCAGGATAGATGGTAATTCTAAATCCGGCGTCTCCAACAGCAGGCGCAAGACGAGATGTTCGATGGCGTAGGTCTTGCCCGTCCCCGCGGAAGCCTCCAGCAATCCCGGTTTAGAGAGATCGAGAGCGGAGATCACTTCGGGACAACCGGCTGCGGCCACGGTGGGCGGGAGATGCGCTTCAGGCATCGGCGCTCCCCGCGGGCGGTCCGCCTTCGGCGTGCGGCCCGCTTGTGGTTTGCGGCCCGCCTGTGGCGTGCGGCCCGCCTGTGGCGTGCGGCCCGCCAGGGGCGGGCTTGAAGTTGAAGAAAGGACCTAGGCGCGCGCGGACCTTGGCTTCCGCGTCGTCCGGCACCTGCGGAGCCAATAGGACCTCGCTATCGGGCGGGACCGACGCGCCCCACTCGGGCTCGTCCTCGTCTTCCAACTCCTCCCGCAAGGCGGCGGCGTAATCGATCCCGTCCAGCAAGCGGTTCTGGGGAGCCAGTACCTTTTTAACCGCGTCGAAGTGGAGCGAGTCGAAACCGGCGCCGGTCAGCATGGCTTCGGCCAATCCGCCCAGCCAGGCTTCCGCCTGTTCCCGATCCATGCGGAAGGGGGCCCAATTGCCCCAGCCATAGCGCTTCTTGTCTTTGAAGATATAGCGGATGGTGAAAGGCGCGGCGGCCAACCAACCGGCGGCTTCGCTATCGGTCAGGAGCGCGGCGGCATAGCCCAGCGCGGCCGGCAGCAAATGCCTTGGCTTAAAGTCCCAGGGCAAGAACACCAAGGCGGAACAGGCCCCATCCGACTCGTTACGGTAGAAGCCGGGCAATTCCCCGTGCAGTTCCAGGTCCAAGCCCGCCGCCCGCAGGCGCGCGGGCGGGAGGCGCTGCATCGGCACGTCCCGCATGCGATGCAGGATGCCGCGCGCGGAGCCGTCCCCCAAAACCAGGTTGGGCAGGCGCTGGAGGATTTTCCCGTCCTTTTCCAGTTCGGCGAAGAAGGCGTCGATGCCGTCCAGGGCCGTTTCCGCCGCTTGCCAAAGGCGCTCCTGATCCAACTCACGGTAAGGCCCGGCGGGCATCAGGCCGCGCAGCCCCAGGTTGGCATAGGCCTGGAGGAACCAGGCACGGCAAGCCGCACGCGAGCCGTCCGGCGAGATCAGGCGGCGGTAGGCCACGCGCCGGATCAGGTCGGTATCCGCCGGCGGCGGGCAGAAGAACGGCTCGTCTTCTTGCTCCATGGGATCCTCGTCGCTGTCGTCGCGGATCAGAAGGCGGCGGCGCAAGGCGTAACGCGCGGGGTTTTCCAGGAAGAGGCGGAAATCATCGAGAGGCAGCGCGGCCGGGCCCGGATCCGATTCCCGGGGGGGAGGCGGTGGCGCGGGCCGCAGATCGCGGGCCGGCGCGCCCTGGGCGGAGGCGAACCAGCGCGGCAGATCCGGTATTTCTTCGCGGCGACGCTCCAGCCAAGCCAGCACCCTGTCCTCGCGGAAAGGATTGGGGGGAGGATCCCAAGGCGCGCGCGCGCCCTCGGCGAACAAGGACGGTTCGCGCGAGAGCAAGGGAACCTGGACCGGGCGGAAGCGGGCCGCGGATCCATCCGGTTCCCCGGCGAGCACGCACTCTTCCAGGTAATCGGCCAACTCGTGCAAGACGGAACACATCTGATAGGTCCGGCCTTGCTGCGCGTCCCGGCAAACGTAGCAGAGGCGCAGCCTGCCCATGGCGCAGAGCAAGGTCTCCAGAAAGAGATAGCGGTTACGGCCCGCGGGATCTACGTCCCCGATGACGCGCCGCGAGCGGCGCAAGTCCAAGGTCGAGGAACCCTCTTCATCGGGGAATTCGCCTTCGCCCAGCCCCAACACGTAGACCAATTTAAATGGTAGCGAACGCAATGATCCGAGCGCGGCGACGTTCACCCCTCCGGCCAGATGCGGTTCGCGCCCGGCCTTGAGCCCTTCCAGGCGCGCGAGGATCAATTCCCGGGGAGCCTGGAAGGCGACCCCCGGCCCTTCCGGGGCGTCCGCCGCCAGCGCATCCGCCTGGTCGAAGGCGCGCAATTCGGTCAAGGTCCGCCGCAGTTCGGTACGCACGTAGGCTTCCAGCGGTTCGTCCTCCGGCGCTTGCAGGTAGCGGTCGAACACGCTTTCGCAGAGATCGATCCAGATGGACCAGGGGCGCTGGGCGGGATCGCGGAAGGGGGAGAGGTCGCGGTGCAAGCCTTGCACCATGGCCAGGAAACGGGACAGCAATTCGCGGTCGGGGCTATTGCCGTCGGCGAAGGGGACGATGGATTCGAAGTGGCGGGGATCGTCTTCGGCGGGCGACTCCATGATGGTGCCCAGCACGAGGCGATCGAGGCCATGGGCCCACGTATGCAGCGGATCCGAGGAGTAGCCGCGCTGGCGTTTGTCCTCCCCGTCGTAGGCATGGAAGATGTTGAGGCGCGAAGTCCATGCGCTCCAGGCCTGCAAGGCAGCCGCGTCCGAACCCGGGCCATCCTTGAAGCAGGGATTGGCCGCCAGGGCGAACATTTCCTTGCGGCTGAAGCGGCCCAGGGCCAGGTCGAACATTTGCCGGACGGCGCGGGCATAGTCGCTCTCCGAGGCCGCCGAAGTGTCCGCCAGGTTGAAGGGCACGTGGCCGGGATCGCCCTCGGCGGTGCGGCCGAAGACGGCGGAAAGGACGTAACGGTATTTCTCCATGTCCGGGACAAGCACGGCGATGTCGTCGGGGCGGAGATCGGGATCCCGCCGCAAGGCCTCCAGGATGCCCTGTTGCACCGTCTCCGCTTCGCGATGGATTTCGGGGCAAGCGAGGATCTGGATGGAATCGTCCTGGGATACGCGTTCCTCGTCGGGCAGGCGCCCGCGCCGATTCAGGACCGCGTCCTGTACGGCGCCCAGCATGGTCGGCGCGCCGGATTCCCGGAAGCATTCCGAAAAGGCGTATTGGGTGACCTGGCACCACAACTGGATATTCTCGCGGCCCGGCTTGCCCCAGCGGGAAAGGAGGGGGTTTTCGTTTTCCTCGAGATGGAGCTCTTCGGCCTGGATGGCTTTTTCCGGCAGGCGCAGCTTGGCCTTTTCGGCTTCTTCCAGATCGCGCCAACCCACGAACTTCTTGCGATGGAAAAGGTTCCCCTGCTGGCGCATGCGCTCGCCCGGGGTCAGCACGTCCTCCCAGTATTCGGCGCAGGGGTTGAGGGAGTAGATGTGGAAGCGCGCGTGGCGGCCCCCCAAGGATTCTTCATCTGCCAGGCGCTGGATCAGGGAACGGTGGAAGGGGGAGATCTGGGACAACCCGAAAAGATGGTAGGCCGGCGCGATGCGCCCCGGCTCGGCGGCCTGGCGCGCCTGCGACAGTACCATTTCGGCGTACTGGGGCAAGGTGTAGCGGTATTGGCCCGTGCTTTCCCCGAGCCGGTCCCGCAGGCCTCCCGGGCGGAATAGATCGAAGTAGATGCGCTTTTGCCAGCGTTCCATCGCGGTTACCCGCGCGCGTTCGGCGGCGGGAACGCCCGCCCCCAGGTAGCCCTGGAAGCAATCCTTCCCTTGCATCCACAGCGCCGCCAAGCCTTCGTGGCCATGCTCCCGCACGCGGCCATATTCGTACTCGCGGAAGTAACCCGCCAACTTGCGCGACAATTGGCACAAACGCTGGATGTATAAATCCGTCTCGCCCCGGGCCCGCAGGTCCGCCCGGACGTCCGCGTCCAGGTACGACCGCGCCTCGGCGGGCGGATCGGCGCGGAGCAAGGCCAGGATCAAAAGCTGGATCCCTTGCTCATCCAACAGGCGCGCGGGCTTGCGCCCTTCCGCCACATGCTCCAGATCGAGCTCTTCCAGGCGCTTCCAGAGCATGCGTTCCAATTGCAGGAATTCCACGTTGGCCAGGATGCCGCGCTTTTCGGCCAGGCGCAATTGCACCCAGCGCTTCATGGCCGGGGTGGGCGTGGCGATGCGGGGGGATCGGAAGGGATCCGAAAAATCCAGGTTATCGGAGAGGCGCGCGAGCAGGAGCGCGGGGGAATTGCTGAAGAATAGTTGGGCCGACATTCAAATGGTGGGGCCATCCTTCGCGGACGGCCATCCGGAATAATAACTTAGCGGGGATGAGGACCAGGGTCAAAACCTGGCCCCGAGGTTTTACCGTTGATTGCCTTTTAGATCCCGAACGGATGCGGGGAGGCCAATCCCCGTCGCGGCAGATGCCGGCCCCGGGCGTCGAAACCGGTTTCCGGCCCGAAGCGGAGCCCGCCGCGGAGCCCTGCGGCCGCCTCGCGCGGTCGCGGCGGGACCAGCCCCGTCGCCTTTTCCGGATCCCAGCCATCGGTTCCGCCCACCACGTTCACCGCCTTGCGCAGGCCGTCGGCCTCGGAGGCGGTCATCACCCGCGAATAGGCCGCGCGTCCGGACATGTCGAGGGCTTTCCCCTGCGCGTCCTTGCTCCCGTATTCGGCGAAGTTGGGCGTCGCGCCCGCCACGGTCTGCACCAGCCAGCCGGCCTTGGGCACGTGCGTCCCCATGGTGCAATCGATGTAGCGCACGTCGCCGTCCGGGTAGTCCCCGTTGCCATCGCGGGCCAGATAGCTCGATTTCACGCCCGAAGCCGCGGTCAAGGCGCATCCCACGAATACGTATCCGCGCTGGCCCTTGGCATTGCGCGACTGGACGATGTACCCGTCGGCGTTGGAGTACAGCGCGCAATTCCGGAAGAAGGCGATGCCCCTGCCCCAGATGTAGTCCACCGCGCCTTCGATGCGGCAATCGGCCAGGTAGACGCGGCCTTCCAACTGCATGGTGTCCTGGAAGCTGTGGAACACGCAATTGCGGATGGCGCAACGCTGGCCCCGCAAGAACAGGGTTTCGGCCTGGGAGCCGCCGTCGGGGGTGTCGTTGAGGAAGGTGAGATCGCGCAAGGACAAATCGTCCCCGAACAGGCGCACTAGGGCCCGGGCCGAGGTCCCCGCGTTTTGCTTGTCGTTGTTGACGGCGCGGATGACGCAGCTATCCCGATTGGTCCCGGCCAGGGAAAGCGAGTTGCGGCCCACCGAGCGGAGGATTTCCCGGTAGGTGCCGGGTTTGATGGTTACCGTAACTTGCGCGGTACCCTGGGCCAGGAAATCCAGGGCCCCTTGGACCGTGCAGAAGTCCCCGCTGCCGTCGGCGGCTACGGTATAAGCGGAACGGCCCGAAGCGGGGCGGGCCGCGGTGGTAAAGGTCCAGGACGCGGCGGGGTAGGCCCCGTTCGCCCCGCTGAAGGCCCCCGCGTCCATTTCCGCCGTGTAGGTCGTTCCATAAGCGAGGCTGCCGGCGGCTACGAAGAGATAGGCTTCCGTGCCGGACACGATTACCGGGTGGATATCCAGGGAATCCCCTCCCACCTTGGCCTTCAGGGTGCCGGACGCGGTGCGGCCGATGTCCAGGGAGTAAACGATATGGCTATCGGCGGCTCGCAACCGGAAGACTCCCGCGGTACCCGCATGCGAGGCGGAAGGGAAGGTAATGCGGATGGGGGCATCCGCGGGTACGGTGGAGCCGTCGGCGGGGAAAACCGAATAGGGGAGGGCGGCGGCAAGGGAGAGGCCGGCGCAGGCCGCCATCGCCATCAGGGAGTTCCTGATCGCTTCCATGAATTTCATAAGGAGGGTTTCCGCTTCGGATGGGCCACGGACCCTAGTTTAAGGCGGAATCCCCGCGCGCGCATGACGCGCCGCGCGATAGGGAGGGCCCGGACGTCCCATCGCCCCAAAATTCCCGGGAAGCGTCGTTACGGTCCAGGCCCGTACCTGGACCCGTGCCGAAGGCGGACGCTAGCGCGCCAGCGCCACCCGCGCGGTCGAGAAAAGGGAAATCGTCCCGCTCCGCTGGACCATTCGCCCCGCGCGATCGCGGGCTATCAGGCGGTACAGCCGCAATCCACCCGCCGTGTCCGCCGCCTTGGGATTGGCCTTGGCGCCCCGGAGATCGAACAAGTCCACCTTACCGGTCCAGCCCACGGGCAACTCCAGGGCGAGGCGGCCGTTCTCCCAGTGCAAAAAGGCTTCGGCCCGGGCCGGAGAGGAATGGGGATGGATGCCGATGGCCGTTACGCCCGAGCCCAGGATGGCTTCCAAGGCCCCCGAAAGGTATGCGTAAGGCGCGTTCCAGTTGATGGCGATCTCATTGGAAGCGTAGGCATTCTGGTCGTCCAGGTAGGAGAGGGCGGGGATGATGGATGGATAACCGGGGGTTTTGTCTTCCTGGCCCGGATTGGATCCGCCGACCAAAAGTCCTGGTACCGGTTCGCGGACGCCGTCGGCGGCGGAAGGCCGGTGATGGGGGAACATGGGGGTATTGGACCCGTAGCCGGTCACGAAGGAATAGCCGGTCGCATTGCGTCCCAACAGGTAATCCAGCGCGCTGACCGCGGCCCATAGGTAGGTGGAATCGCCCGTATGCCGGAAGGCTTGCAGCAAAAGCATGCCTTGGTTAGCGTCCCCGGAATTGCTGCCCCAATAGAAATCGTTACTGCCCATGGGGACGGCGTATGCGTTGGTATCCGCGCGCGCGCGCATGGGCCCGGCGGCGGTCGCGAGCATCTTCTTAAGCGTGTCGGCGTTGATCTTGGCGTAGCCATCATCCTTGGCGTCCGCCAGGCTATAGATCCCGAGCGCCAACACGTTGGACCAGCTGGGGGCGGAAAAGGTGGCGGGAAGCGCGCCCGGGGCCGCGGCCACGTAGAACGAATCCTCGCGGGTGGCGAGATAGAGTTCCGCGCCGGCCCAGAAGAATTCATCCACCGCGCTGTTGTCGCCGTATTCCCCGGTGTTGATGGCTGGCGTGAAGTTCTTGTTGATATCGGATTGGCGATAGTATTGGCCGGGATGGAGGCGGGCCCAATCCCAGGCTTTACGCGCTATCGCCAGGGCGCTGTCGGCGAAACCGGGCAGGGGCCCGTCGAACTTGCGGAACAGGCGCGAGGCATAGGCGGCCGTCGCGGCCAAATCCAGGGTCGCGGTCACCGATTTCTTCACCACGAAGCGCTTGGCGACGTCGTTTTCCGGCATGATGAAGGCGGAGAATTCGGCCGTAGTCAGCTTGTGATAAACGCCGCCATCGTTGGGATCCTGCATGGCCAGCATGAAGCGCAGGTTCCACAAGGCTTCGTCGAGCAAATCGGGAATGGCGTTGCCGCTTTCGGGGATGTTCAATTTCAGGGTATCGAAGAAGGCGGGATAGTGCGCGTACAGCGCCAATAGGGTATAGGTGGAGATGCCGCTGTTCACGACGTACTTGTTATAGTCCCCGGCATCGTACCAGCCTTTGCCCGCCGAGATGATGGTTCCTTCCGGCCTGGCGTCGCTGGCCGCCGAGCCATGTACGGCGACGCGGTTGTCGGGATGGCCCGGATTGCGGGCCCATTTCCCCGCGTTGGCGGAAGCCAGCGTGCAGGAGGCGCGTTGGTAATAGAAGCCGCGGATGGCTCCGCGGACGGTCTCGACGTGGGCATGGGGATCGATAACGAAAGGGTAAGAGACGCCCTTCCCGTTCACGCCCAGAACGTATTCTCCCGGTTTGGACACGGCGGAAAAGTCGGCCAAGCGCACGGCCTCCGCCGATGGCGCCCAAGTCTTCTCCGGGCCGAGATCGCCCTGGAAAACGGTGTCGGAAAGATTGGGCGTGGCCACGAAGAAACGCGTCGCGGCGCCCGCGTTGACGACCACTCCCTTCTTGGGATCTTGGGGATGGAAACCGATTTGATTGACGCGGATATCCGGGGAAACCGGCATGGAGGCCGCCGCCGTTCGGTGCGCGGACGCGCCCGCCAGCCCGACGCAAAAGATGCCCGTTCGAATCAACGTCGCCCGGAAAGAGCGACACCCCCTACCATACCCCATTTTGACTCCTGATTCGCTGTACTCCCGCTTAGTGTCGGACCGGGCCGGGATCGTTTGCAGGCAGGTCGGGATTTTGGGTTTTCGCGGCATTCTTAATGCGGATTCGCGTCGGGCGGAACCGGCGCTCCCGGTTCCGGGTCATCCGGCAAAGGCTCGGGATCGTAAAGCGCGGGACCTCCCGTCGATTCCGCGGGCGTTTCCTGGGAGGCCGGCGAATCGGTCGCGGGCGCACCCGGTGCGGGCGCACCAGGCGCGGGCGCATTCGGCGGCCGGGCCGGGATCCCCTGCGGGCCGGAGGTATCGCGCGCGCTACCCCGGGGCCGGGAAGACGCTTGGGGAACGGGGCGCGGGGCGCCAGCGGCCCAGGGAAGGGGAGGCAGGTGATCCACTTGCCTAAGGATCCAAGAGCGGCGGCGCAACAGGTATCCGGAAGGGCGCGCCGGGGACCAGACCCGGGGATTGGGAAGCGCCGCGGCGATGAGGGCCGCTTGGGGGCCGTTCAAGTCGGAGGCGGGAGCCTGGAAGTAGCGGCGCGCGGCGGCTTCGGCCCCGTAAACGCCATCGCCCGTTTCGATGACGTTCAGGTAGACCTCGAGGATGCGCCGCTTGGGCCACAGGGTTTCGATAAGGACGGTGAAATACGCCTCCAGTCCTTTGCGCAGCCAGGTGCGATCGGGCCATAGAAACACGTTCTTGGCCGTCTGCTGGCTGATGGTGCTGGCTCCCAGCTTACGCCGGCCGCGGCCGTTGGCGGTGAAGGCCGATCCGATGGCGTCCCAATCGAACCCGCGGTGCAGGAAAAAGCGTTGGTCCTCGGAGGCCACCACCGCTTCCGGCAGCCGCGGCGACATCTTATCGAGAGAGCGCCAGGATTTCTCCAGACGCATGGGTTTGCCTTCGGACTTCTGCTCGGCGAGGCGGATCAACATCAAGGGCGTGAAGGGAACGGGAACGAAACGGAACAAAAGGACGCTGGCGACCGAAGCCGCCGCGAAAAGGAGTACGCTATACCGCAGCCAGCGCAGGGGAACCAGGTACCACGGGCGTTTCCCCTTGCCGCTCCCCCCTTTTCCCCCCGTCTTACCGGAGAATATGGAGGGACCTTTGGGTTTCCGTGGCATGGTCAAGGAGCAAAGTTAGGTTTATATTCTCGGCCAGGTATGCGCCGGGCCTTGCCGATTTCCAGGAACACGCGGAGAGCCCTCTTGGGCGCCTTCCTGCTGTATCTCTTCGGCGTACTCGGCTATCTGAGTACCTCCCATCGCCATGCGGACGGGAGCCGGGAGGCGGAATCGCATTCCTCCTGCCAGCTCTGCCAGGTCAGCCACCAAGCCTACCTGGCGCCCGAGGCCTCCGTTTGCCTCGCGCATATGGACCTCCATATCGCCCTCATCGAGGCCGTATGGGCGCCCATCCTCGCCTCCCGCCACCCGCCCTTCGCCTCCCGGGCCCCGCCCTCCGCCTGATTCCACTCCGGTTCTGAGCGCCTTCGTCTCCGCACTATGCGGACGAACACGTTGCGCATGGTAACGCTAGTGTTACCCTTATCCCTCTGCCATTCAGGTAAAAATCCAATTCCGGAGGTCCTATGCGATCTTGGCTTTACGCGGGCGCCGCCCTGTGCGCCGCCTGCCTGTTCCGGCCCGCCATGGCCGGCGTCACCAATCCCGATCTTTCCGCCTTAGGCCAAGTCCTGGGCGGCTGGACGAACGATCCCGCCTCACCCGATAAGGAGGATCCCACCTTGAAGCTGGGCGAGGCCGAGATCGTACTCGACGCGGCCCTCAACCCGTACATCAAAGGGTGGTTCACCCTATCGGGCGGGCCCGATGGCATCGGCATCGAAGAGGCTTACGCCTCGGTTTTCCGGGGCATGCCTTGGGGTTTGGCCATGAAGGCGGGCAAATACCGGCTTCCCTTCGGGAAAATCAATCCCACCCATCCGCATGCCTTGCCCTTCATCGATCCGCCGCGCAGCGTCCAATCCCTGCTCTTCGGGGAGGAAGGCTTCAATGAGACCGCGGTGGAGGTTTCCGATCTGTTGCCCACGCCCGGCGATTGGGCTTCCACCCTGACCGCCGACGTCATCGAAGGGAAGTCCTTCCATGAGGGGCAAGCGGGCACGCGCCTGGGCGGTCTGGGACGCTGGGCCAACGATTTCCTGTTGGGCGAGAAAGGCGCGTTGGAGACGGGGATTTCCGGCGCGACCGGCGTCGACAGCCTGGGTCCGGATTCGCGGACCTGGCTCGCGGGCGCGGACGTGAAGGCGAAGTTCTACCTGGAAGGCGCGTCACAGTTGACCTTGCAGGCGGAAGGCATCTTTAAGCATTCGCACGCGGGCGGGCAGGCGGAGGATAGGGCCGGCATCTACGCCTTCGGGGATTACCGCTACCATACGCGATGGAACGGGGGATTTTTGCTGGAGCAATGGCAGCGGGAAGGGGATACCGACAGGAACGATCGGGCGGCGCGGGCCTTCCTGGGCTACGCCGTGCTGGAGGAAAGCACCCTGCTCCGCCTCGCCTACGAGCGCTTCCTTCCGGACGGGGGAAACGCGTATGATACCGTAACTTTACAGCTACTCTTCAGCATGGGGCCCCATAAGGCCCACCAATTCTAGGAGGATGGGAAAAATGAATACGATCCGGAAATATTTCTTGGCCACGCTGGCCCTCATCGGCTCTGCGGCGACGGTGTCCGCCAAGGTCAAGGTCGCGGCTTCGGTGCCCGACCTGGCCTCCATCGCTTCCTATGTAGGCGGGGGCGAGGTGGAAGTCTTCTCCCTGGCCAAGGCCAATTCCAACCCGCACTTCGTGGAGGTTCTGCCTTCCTACATGATCAAGGTTTCGCGGGTGGCCGTCTTCCTGAAGGTGGGCTTGGCCCTAGACCAATGGGCCGACGCCATCATCGAGGGCTCGCGCAATACCGACCTGATCGTGGAGGATTGCTCCGGCGGCGTCGAAGTGCTGGAGAAGCCCACGGGCAAGGTGGACGCGTCCCAGGGCGACGTGCATCCGCAAGGGAATCCGCACTACTGGCTCGATCCCGCCAACGGTCCGGTCATCGCTTCGCACGTGCGCGCGGCGCTGTCCAAGGCCGATCCTAAGCATGCCGACCTTTACGCGGCGAACGAGAAGAAGTTCGACGAGGAATGCGCCAAGCGTAACCAGGATTGGCATGCCCGCCTCGCCGGCCTGAAGGGAACCGCCATCATCACCTACCATTCCTCCTGGGTCTATTTCGCCAAGGCCTTCGATCTGCGCATCGCCGGTTACGTGGAACCGTTCCCGGGCATCCCGCCTACGGCCAAGCACTTGCAAGAGTTGATCGAAAAGATCAAATCCGAGAAGGCGAAGATCCTGATCCAGGAGCCGTACTACGGCGATTCCGATCCGGATTTCCTGGCGCGCCAGACCGGCATCAAGGTCTATCGCTTTACGCCTTCCTGCGATGGCGTCGGGGCGGACGATTACCTGAAGCACTTCGACGTCATCGTGGCCGGCCTGGCCGGGGCGGGGGGCTGACGTGCTGCTGCTGCAATATCCATTCGCGCTTTCGGCCCTGGGGCTTTGCCTGCTGCTGACGGGCGTGCTCAGCTTCTTCGGATACCACGTGGTGCGGCGCGGAGTCATCTTCGTCGATCTGGCCCTGGCCCAGGTGGCGTCCCTCGGCGCCTGCGTGGGCTTCCTGATCGGCTGGGGCGAAACCCGCCCGCTCGCCACCTTCCTATTGTCCTTGGGCTTCACCTTCATGGGGGCATGGCTCTTCTCTTGGTTCCGCGGGCGCAAGGCGCTGCCCATCGAAGCCCTGATCGGGGTGACCTACGCGGGGGCCATGGCCCTGTCCCTGATCGTGCTCGAGAAGTCCGCCACGGGATCGGAAGAGCTGAAGGAAATGCTGGTCGGATCCATCCTCACGGTTTCGCCCCGGACCTTGGGGCTGGCCGCCGCCATCTTCGCGGTGGTGGGGGTGATCCTGTTCCTGGCCCGGAAGCCCCTTTTCGCCATCACCGAGGCCCCCGAGGAGGCCCGGGCCCGCGGCTATAAGCTGTGGTTCTGGGACTTCGTGTTCTATACCGCCTTCGGCTTGGTCGTAACCTTCTCGGTACGGGTAGCGGGGGTGTTACTGGTGTTCGCCTTCCTCATCGTGCCATCGTTGGCCTCGCTGCTGGCGTTCCCCGGGAAAGCCGCGGTCGGGGCCTGGAAGCGGGTGGCGTTCGGTTGGGGTTTCGGAACAGTAGGCTGCCTGGCCGGGCTGGAGGCCTCGCTGCGCCTGGACTGGTCGGCCGGGCCGACCATCGTGGCGGCCTTCATCCTGTTCCTGGCCATCGCCGGGGTGGTGGCGCGGGTGCGGGGAGGGGCGGCTTCAGGGAGGGCTGGATAAATCCGAAGATGATTTCCTGCCCAGGCCGTCGAAAAACCCGGGCAGGCCCACGGCATCCCCAGCCCATGTCCGCCGGGAGACGGGTCCGTAGGGCAGGGACGGATTGGCGGTGATTTTGGCTTGCGCTCCGGAGGATCGGACGGATGCCGAGCCGTCCCGCTGGTAAACGCGCACCCAGTCGACCAGCATTTTTTGCGGGAATACCGTGGCGCTGTCGGGAGGCCCGGCCCAACTTCCGCCGACGGCCAGATCGAGGATCAGGAAAAACGGTTGATCGAAAGGCTTGGGGAACGCCAGGTTATCGGGCGACCATTTATTGGGGCTGTAATAGGTATGCGTAGTGTCCAGGGTGAAACTGAAGGATGTCGAGTCCCAGATCATGGTATAGACGTGGAAGGTATCCGATAGGGTTTGGTTGGCGGGGGCGGTATAGGTTCCCTGGATGGACTGGTTGCCGGCCCCGTAGTGCAGTGTCGTATAGGTCAAGCGCGTATTGTTCCCCAGGTTTTCCATGATATCGATTTCCCCGCTACGCGGCCAACTGCCGTACGCCACGGGCGCATTCGGCATCATCCAAATCGCCGGCCACATGCCTTGCCCGTACGGCAGCTTGGCGCGGACGTCGATGCGGCAGTATTTCCATACGCCCTTGTTCCGCGTCGAAATCTGCGTGGCGGTGAATTGCTTGCCGCCGTAATTCTCCTTCTGGGCCTGTAGCGTCAGGTTTCCGTCGGAGACGGACAGGTTCTGGGAGCGATTGGTATAGGTAGCCGCCCCGGGATCGCCCTCATTGAGTTCCAGCGCCCATTTGCTCGCATCCAAGCCGGCGCCGTTGAATTCGTCCGACCAGACGAGTTTCCATCCGTTCAACGGTTGCGCCAGGGGGCTTCGGGAAAGGAGCGCTACGCACGCCTGCAAGGCAATGCCGACTATGGCTTTCTTTACCCCGGTTTTCGTTTGTACCGTCGATACCTCCCGGGAGAGGGCTCCCCGTGTCTGATGTTTTAAATAGAACCCGGCGTATGGATTATGGCAGGGGGAGAATAGGGCTTGTGAAGCGTTTTCCGTCCCGCTCCAAGACCGCCAATCCCAAACCAGCGTTTCCGGGCCCGATTCGCACCGGGATCCGGTTTATACCCGCGCGCAATCGGTAAAGGCCCAATCTCCTTCCCGAAAAGGCATACAGACTCAAGGTTGCTTTGGGATCCGCGAGGGCGCCGCAGTCGAATCTTAAAGTAGCGCCTCCGGGTAACGAGCGTGTTATGGTGATGACCGGCATCCGTTCGGGCCCGGCCGCGGTCTTGCGGCCCCGGCGGATCTCCGCTTGGGCATCGTATTCATAGGCCCCGATATCGGGCGCTTTTCCGATGAAATCATCATTCACGCCGGGAATGATGGCTCCGCCATCGATCAGCGGGCTGCCCGCGGCCAGGCGATAATCCGTGCCGACGGCGGCGAATTCCGGATCGGCATTCAACCCGTGCGCTTCCTGTCCCGTGGCTTTGGAAAAGGCGGAAAGGCTCGCGAAGTTGGATCCGGACCATTGCGCCACCTTGCCCGTTGCCGTCGTGAACAAGTCATCGGAATCGAAATCCACCGGGTTTTGGCTGGAGCCGCTTTGCAAGGCATAATCGGTTCCGGCGTAAACGTTATTGCGGGAAACGATATGGTTCCAGGCGCTGTATTGCTTGAACCAAAAGCCCGGCTGGCCGGCCACCGATGTCTGGCAGGTATTATGGTAGAGGTACACCCAATCCGTGGTCATGGAGCCGTCCACGTTGAACTTGACGGGATACCCGACATAGCCGCTATGCGTTTCCCAGCCGGTCAGCAAGTTGCGCATGATATAGGTCGGCCCGCCCTGCGCCGGCGCCACCGAGATGCCCGTCAGGAATTTCCGGAAGACGTTGCCGTAAATCCGGACGTTGGTCCCGGCCCCGTCCGTTTCGATGCCGTCGTCGTTGAGGAACTCGAGAAGGTTGCCGTGGAAATCCAGGTTGCTGGTCGGGCCCGAAGCATCGTCCGAATACAGATGCGATCCGTCGAAGAGATGGGAAAAATGGTTGTTGCGGATCACGTTCCCGATATTGGCGGTCGGGCTGCCGTAAACCACCACGCCGCCGGCCTCGTAGTAGTCCGTGCCTTCCTTGACGGCGCTCCAGTTCCAGGTGTCGATGGGCGTCTCCGTGAATTCGCAACGTTGCACGGTATTGAAGCGGCAACCCCGTTTCAAGGCCACGCCTACCACGCTGTGGTGGAAGAAGCAGGAGTCCACCAGATTATAGGACGCGCCGTCGCAGTAGATTCCGCGCGGATAAGAGTCCAGCCCGTAGTAGGCGATTTCCAATCCGCGCACTTGGATGTAGTCCCGTCCCGAAAAGGTGAGGGCGGTGGTGAAGCGAGGTATTTGCACGGTATCCGCCGCGGTGGGCGCGCGCCCCGCCGGAAAGCG
Organism: Fibrobacterota bacterium; assembly: GCA_019509785.1. Taxonomy (NCBI): domain Bacteria; kingdom Pseudomonadati; phylum Fibrobacterota; species Fibrobacterota bacterium. The sequence continues at coordinate 46,146 of JAEKLQ010000050.1, forward strand.
GACGTAGAGATAGGCGCCGTCGGCGAAAAACCCTTCCTCCATGCCCCAGGTATTGCCCACCAAATCCTTCAGGCTCGGATGCGCGAACAGATGCTTGCCGTTGCGGTACGCCAGACCCGGCTGGGCCGTGCAAGCGGAGCGGTACACGCCGGCGCCGGCATCGTAGGAACTCCAGGTAGGATGAAAGGAAGTGTCCCGGCCGTCCAAGGCCGCCGCTTCCCCGGGGGCATTGCGGATGCATATCGGCGCCTGCGCCGTACCCGAACGGGGCAAGGTGACGGACTCGCAGTAGCGTCCCACATGCAAGAGGATGGTGGCGCCGGGATTGGCCAAGGAAACGGCATGCGCCAGGGTGGCGAAGGCCTGGGACAGGCTGGAACCATCGTGGCTATCGCTGCCGTTCACGGCGACATGGTAGGTCGCGCCCTTGGGCGCGGGGAAGGAATCGGAGCGGGTGGTGACCTGGAAGAGGGTATCCAGGGGGAACGATTTACCCAGCAGGCGGATCATATAGGCCGTGTTGGGCCTCAAGCCGAAAACGCTTCCGGCGAATCGATTGGCTGCCACGCGGGAAAGGCCATGGCCCGGATGCGGAGCTTGCTGCGAGACCGCGGGATTCCAGGCGACGGAAACCGCGGCGGCGGTATCGGAAGCTCCTGAGAGCCCAATTTCGATCCCTATGTTATTGAATGTGGCGACCGTCGTGACGGAAGTGACGGACTGGGAATAGGCCGCGGCCAATGCCGCCGAAAGAGCCAAGGGAAGAGCCCGGATCGGATTCATGCGGCGCCCTTCGCGTGCGGATCAACGGCTGACGAAAAGGAGGTCCTCGATGTTCGCGTGCATCTGAGCGAGGATTCGTTGCTTCAATTCCCGTTTGCGGCGGGTACGGGAACGATGCCCCGGCACCAGGTGCATCGGTTTCCAGGCTACGTCCAACGGCAGGCGATAGAACTTTCCGTACCGCTCGCCGCCGTTGGTCTCCCAGAATCGATCATACCGCGCGAGGGCCTGCTCCGGCATCTCCCGTACGGCATCATTCGAATTCTCGGCCGAAGGCACCGCCAAGAGTAAGGGGATGCCTAGGGAAACGGCCAAGGCCTGTACGGAAAGCAGAAGTAAAGTGGCAGGGCAGATCTCCCCCGCCGATTTCGCTGCCTGGCGAAATAATGGTCCTGTTCCCGGAAATCCCTGGGACCCGCCGATCAGAATGGCTTTCGTGAAGTCATTGCCGACCAGTTCCCCGGGAATAAAGCTGAAGGTAAGCTTGTATAGCTTACGTTCGTTCCATGACGCCACCAAGGACAGATCGCCCTCCAGGAAGTGCGCCCCCGGCAAGGCCAAGGAGACCGATAGGCAATCCATTTCGCACCGGTGCGACCAGAGCATCGCCTTGCGCGCGGGAAACCCCCGATGAGCCAGACCCGGCATCATCGCGCCCAACCGGAGGTAATGATAGATGAGGATGCGGAGGCGCTCTCCCGTTTTGAAGGACAAGGCGAGATAGCCGCCCAGGAATTTGAAAGCCATCACCGGTTGGATACGCACCGCTTGATCCATGCGGGTATCCCGGAGGATGCGCCGCAAACGAAGATATCCCGGAATGCAAGGGATGAAACTCGCCACCTGGCGGAGGCGTTTCCAGGACAGGCTGCGCAAGCGGGTGCCCAAAGACGTCCATTCGGAAACCTTGAGATCGGAAACACGCAGGTCGATCCGGGGAGCCAGGAGAAAATGGCCACCCATCCGGCGAACCAGGGGAGCGGATTTCGGCCCGGGCTCCGCTGTCTGGGATATGGGCAAAGAATCTTGAGTCGTTATCGGAGGCATGGACCTCTCCTTCGGATGGGTACTGGGCGCGGACATTTCCTTCACTCCAGTTGAATACTCTCGGAAGTGGACCGACTACCCTGAGGTAAGACGAAGAGGAAAGCCAAATGGATAGCTGAACCAAAACTGGAACCAGTGCAATGCCCCCCCAGACACTTGCATCGGTTCCTTGCCTCAAAGTAACTCCGGAAAAATAGGAGCGAAAGCACTATTTTGGATGGTACCGGAGCATTTCGAACCGGTTCCGGCGCCGGAATGCCAGGCAAAATATTCCGGCATGCCCATAGGCGCATGAATTTGCCAGAGCGGCTCATCATGGAGTCGCTTTCATCCTATTTTCGGGCCGAGACGCCCTAGGGGATGGAGGGGTCTGGTTCGACTGGAATCAACCGCCCAGTTCGGAGCGGATCTTGGCGACCTCGGACTTGAGCGCCGCATAGGCCTCTTTCAATTCCGCCACCTCGCGCCTTAGTTCTTCGAAGGCTTCCCATTTCGACGGGGCGACGGTCGTGGCGCCCGCATGGGCCTCGTCCGCTGGCGCGGAGGCCTCTTCGTTATGGGCTTGCAGGACGTCCCGCCACCGCGCCTCTTTCCAACCGGGGCGTTTCGGCAGGAGTTCGGCCCAGGGCTCGGAGCGCCGGGCCAAGCCTTGCAACACGGCTTCGGCGGCCTCCGGCGAAGCGAAGGGATGCAAGCTGGAGGCCCGCGTCCTGATCTCGTTCAGGGTTTGCCCCCCGCGCAGGAGCAGAACCGCCACTACGGCCAAGGCCGGCTTGTCCGCATTGAAACGCACGTCCTCCAGGAAATGGCGGTACTTGTAGGCGCCCGACGACCCATATGGAATGAACACCACCAGGCATTTCCGTTTCAGCCCGGCCAGGGCCAACTCCACGGTGTCCTCGTCGTACTCCGTCACCGGCTCGCGGCTGCTCTTCTGGTTGCAAGCCGTGCGCAGGGCGTTGAGGGTCATGGGGTAATAGTCGGGCGTAGCCAGGCTCTTTTCGATCAGGGTGCCGAGCACGCGGGCTTCTTCGGACGTCAGGGTTTCGATCAGCATATGGGGTTGGTCCGATCGGGATCGGGCATGAGGCGGCGGAAGGCTTGGGGCATGGGGCTAGAACATATCTTCATTCCCTCCGCTTGGCGAACCGGACCAGGGAGAGGCCCACTTTTAGCGTGGGGCCGTGGCTTGGATAAAACGCCAGGTCCGGCGGATTGATATCCTTTAACGGTACGGGGCGTCGAAGCCTCAGGCATGTTCATAGTATGATTGGATTTCCAGAATAAGGGAAGGCTTCTATGCGCAGAACCCTCATGTTATTTTCGATCCTACTAATCAATACAAGCAGGGGAACCGCGTCCAAGCTGGGAGATATGGCAATGGCGCTTCCGAAGAACGCTTTTGTGAAAATCACCGGAAATGCCAGCCTGAACGCACTCGACCTGGAAAGCAGCATCCTGTACTGGACCAACTCCGGCGTCTGGGACCCCGTGAAAAAGCAGGTCCGCTGGATAGGCGGCCCGGGCACGTGTTGCTCAAGCTTACCGACTTTCAAAATGATTACCTACGACGAGGCAACGGATACATGGGCCATCACTCCCACGCCATACACGGGGTCCGGCCATGGTTATGACGGCAATGCCATCAATCCCGCCACCGGTTTGCATTACTTCGGCCAAAAGGATGAGCCGCAAGTCCGCGTATGGGACGGCGCCTCCTTTTCCCTGTTGCCGGCCGCCCCTGTTTCCGCTCTGACCACGCCAAGCCTCACCTGGTTCCCGGAACTCAATTCGGGCGCGGGCGGGCTTTTGTTCATGGGAGACGAGGGTAAATTAGCCTGGTATAATGGCTCGCAATGGACCTCCATCACCGGGGTCCAGACTACTGGATACGACAATTTTTCCGAGTACAATCCGGTGGATAAAGTCGTTTGGTTGGGTAACGGCAGCGGGGCCTACCGGCTTTCCGCCGACCTCACCCTCACCAGGCTCGCCGCTGCGCCGTTCAGTCTTGAAGGCAACGCATGCGCGTTGCATAGTTGCGATCCGCTTAGTGGCCTTTATATCGTTACCAATCTCGCCAATAACACCTGGTGGACATTCGATATCATGACCGACACTTGGGCGCAAATCGCCGGGCAGGCGGGCAAACCCGAATTCGGGACGAGTTGCAATGGAAGCGGGAACAATCAGTTCCAGGTCCCCATTTCGGATTACGGCGTGATCCTTTACGTGGATCATGGCACAAGCCCGCTTTCCGTCTACCTGTATAAACCCTCCGCCCCCGTCTCCCAGGTCAGGATGTCCCCCCCACGGAAACGCAGGTACGCTGTCGGGAATCCCTTGGACCCAGGGACCGGAAATTTGGCGGGTATTTATGATCTTCGCGGAAGGAAGGCTTACGCGATCAAAGCCCCGCCAAAGGCGAAACCGTCACCTTAACCCCTTGCGCATAGGGCGTGGCGCGCATCCCGAATCGGGACGTGAATTTCCCCGAGTCGAAAACATAATCGCGATCGTACTGATACATCATCTCGGGCATCTCCCTCATGATGGGCATGAAGATGCCGAGCAGCTTGAGCAGCCACATAGGCAGGATGGAAACGCCGGCGGGACCGCCCATCTCGCGGACGAATAGATCGACAATCTCCCTGGCTGTCAGCGTTTCCGGATCGGTGGGCAAATGCCAGACTTGGCCGTAAGCGTCTTCGGTATTGCCGAGGAGAGCCGTAGCCTTGGCTGCGTCGGGCGTGAAGGTGAAAGAATGCTTCTTATCCGCGTTGATGAACCAATTTGCTTTCTTCCCCTTCTTGAGATTCTTATACACGACTTCCAGCAGAAAGCTCTTCTCGTTTCCGGGCCCGTAAAAGTCGGCGGATCGGGCGATCAAGGCTTGTAGCTTCCCGGCCCGGGCGGCCTGCAAAAGCATCTCGGCGATTTCCTTGCGGACCTCCCCCTTCTTGCTCGGCGGCCGGATGGCCGTCGCTTCCGTCATATGGGACAAGCCGTCCCGATCGTACATGTAGACGTTGTCGAAGAAGACCAGCTTGGCCTTATGCTTGATGCAGGCATCGATGGCGCTCCGCATCAGCTTGGGCCAACGGTCCTGCCAAACCTTGAGGTTGTAATCGAATCCCACCATGAGATAGACGATAGAAGAGCCCGCGATGGCCTTCTCCACCTGAACCGGATCGGAAAGGTCGGCCGGGAAGAGTTCGTCGCTCGCATTCACCCGCTTCGGATTGCGGCTGACCAGGCGGATGCGATCCGTATATGCGCGGAGCTCTTTAGCCAGGGGCGCGCCGATGGTTCCATTCGCTCCTAGGATGGTTTGCAGTCCAACCGTTTTTTCCGTCATCGCCGACCTCTTTCCGATGTATGCGTGGCTACGGATGGCATAATAGCAATCAGCGCCGGGCCTTTATCCAAGGCTGCTGGCCAATACTTCGCCATGCCACCTTTCACCCGGGGAATACGGAAGATGATCAAGCATGCCTTGCCCGCTTTCGCGGTTGCTCTTATAGCCGCGAACGCGTTCTGCCAAAACGAAAAGCTCCAGATCCACGACGGCATGACGATATCCATCGACGTACTCACCTATCCCAACCCGCTGATTGCCGACCTGAAATTCCTTAAGGCGAGCCCGGGCAAGCGTGCCGAGGCCGTTGGCGCGCGAAATGCCGACATCCTGGCGCGCGACATGGGCAGCTTCTACGAAATTTGGGATGTGAACGTACGCAAGACGGTTACCGTCTCCAGCCATACCTTGAACAACGTGAAAGCCATCGTCAGCCGCACGGAGCCGATCACGGTCAACGGCAAGCCTTATACCGCATACGTGATCGAGTCGCAATCCTGGTCGAAGGGCGCCTCGAATACCACCCTCGACGTCGCGCACGATTACGCCAATAAGAAAGGCTTGGCTGCCGACCTGGTGATCAAGGAGAAGGCCATGCTCGAAAAGCAAACCAAGAATGCCGTCAAGATGGGAATGCTCAACGAGGATGGTTACCAGGTGCTGACGAAGGAAGAATGGTTCGTGCCGGAATACGGCGTGGTGAAGCTGCGCAACTACGACACCTACGGCTCGATCACCACCGACGTCGTGATCAAGCCGGGCGCCTAAGAGAGTGGCGGGCTCAGCCGTGGGATTCGATGACGGCCTTATCGGCATCGCGGATGACGACCCGATCATCCCCCATGACTTCGAAGTAGCCAACCACGGCGCCGTCTTTGGAGATCGGGCCGCTGACCTCGACGTCATTCGCGCCGGGCTTGCTGTCGCTCATCAGATTTGCCCCTGGCGCCACTTGCAGGACCACGGTATAGCCCTTCTCCAGGGCCAAATTCATCACGTAGGTTTTCATGATCCCTTGCCCTAAGTCGATCACGATGTTCACCGAGGTGATGGTGATGAGGTAACCGTCGGTGTAGTTGACCGTGCCGCTGCCGGTCATCTTGAATTCGCCTGCCAAGAAGTCCGCGGGTAGATCAGTGCGGGTATGGATATGCGTCTCCAGCATGGCGTTCTGGGAGCGGGTAGCAGCGAGCTGATACGCAGTCACGTCGTCGAAGCTGCAAATAAGTTGATCCGCGGAAGTGTAGGAAACCGTAGTGTCGTACTGGACGGTTACGCCGCCGGCGATGGTGGTATCCGTATTCCAGGTTTCGTATTCGGTGGCATCCAGGTCGCAACCGTCAACCAAGGTCTTGTTCGCGCCGGTTTTTCCGGCTCCGCGTTTGGCGACCCCGGCTTTGCCGGCCCCGTTCGCCTGGCCGCTACCCGGTTGTTGCGGGGCGAAGTATTTCACCTTGGCCGCCATGGCCTGCAAGTCCGCGCGGGCTTCGGCGGAAGTTCCCGCCTGCGGCGAGGTGGGGGAACTGTCGCAAGCCGCGAATAAGGCCGCGGCGGCGGCCATGGCCGCGAGGGAGAATGCGTTTGTCCTGGTGAAGATCATCGGGTCTCCTGGTTATCGCCGATTGGCGGGTATAGGCACGGAAAGCGCTAGCGGGTAGGCCTTCCCATTTTAGACGAATGCCGCGGCGATTACGCGTCTTTTTTCAGCGAAATCGTTTCCCGTTTCAATATTCCCAACGCAAGGAGCCGGAAACCTGGAACATCTGGAAGGCATGGGTTTGCGAATGGAGCGGAACGAAGGCCGCGGAGGGGATGATGGAAAGGCGCCAAGGCAGTTTTATTTCCGTGGTAATACCCGCCCTCAGCCCGAAAGTCCGGGTCGGTTTGGCGCATTG